>SLLF01000278.1 GCA_007134175.1 Kiritimatiellia bacterium
CCCCCGTCCTATTTACATACCGTTTGATACTCCTCATATCTCAACCCTGCCTTTCTGTTGAACACAACGTTTACCCGGTAAGCTAACAATTCCACTGGCGGTGTCAAACGAAATGTTAAATTGCCTCTCCACGCTGTGGCGTGCTAGCATGGGCGCATGAAGCAACCATCGATGGGGGGTGCCGCGCTTTGGTGGCGACGATTGCTGTGGGCCGTGTTGGCAGGCGGGTTGCTGTTGTTCTGGGCCTGGACGGCTTGGTACCAAGCCCGCTGGCACACCTACGAGGAGTTGATTGCGGCCGCCGCCGCGGAATACGAGGTGCCCGCCGACTTGATCGCCGCCCTAATCTGGCAGGAGAGCCGGTTCCGCCCGGATGTCGTGGGCGGGGTCGGCGAAATCGGCTTGATGCAGGTAACCCCGCTGGTTGGTTACGAATGGGCCGGACGACACGATCACCACGCCTTTGACCCCGACGAGCTCTTTGATCCCGTTACGAATATTCGCGTCGGGACCTGGTACCTCGCTCGCGCACTGGCACAGTGGTCCGACCGCCCCGACGCCGTCCCCTACGCCCTGGCCCAGTACAATGCCGGTCGCCGCAACGCCTTGCGCTGGGCACAAGACGACCAGAACGACCCGGAACAGTTCATTGCCAGCATCACCTACCCCACCACCCGCCATTACGTCCGGTCGATTCTGAATCGCTACCGGTAAACGGAAACGGCAGGGTTATCCATCCGAGTCCGCCAGCCACGGAGGGCTGGCCTACACCGGCCACCGTTGTACGCCGGGGCCAAACTGCGCACGCTTGTCTTCGGTCATTTCGAGCTTGTCGAGAAATCTCCGTCCGCGGCGGACATTCATCACGCGCTCGGCAAGCCACCACAAACTTCACAAAAGAATAGTCTTTACCGCATCGATTATTATAGGGTCGCCCCATGATGAATCAGCCGCTGGAAGAACAAGTTAAAATCATCGGTGCCCGCTCCGTAGATTTCGTGAGCCCGGAGGAGCTGCACACCAAACTGGCCCAAGCCGCCGCAGCCGGTCGCCCGCTGCGAGTCAAGTACGGGGCGGATCCCTCGGCACCGGACATCCACCTCGGCCACGTGGTCGGACTCAACAAGCTCCGCGAATGCCAGGACTTGGGTCATACCGTCGTCTTCATCATCGGCGATTTCACCGCCATGATCGGCGACCCCTCGGGCAAGTCCAAGACCCGCCCCCAACTATCCCGCGAACAGGTCATGGCCAACGCCACCAGCTACCAGGAACAAGTCTTCAAGGTGCTCGATCCCGACCACACCGAAGTGCGCTTCAACTCAGAATGGTTTGCCACCATGCCTTTTGAAGAGGTGATCCGCCTGTCGTCGCATGTAACCGTGGCCCAAATGCTGCAACGTGATGACTTTGCAAAGCGTTACGGCGAGAACCAACCGATTTCACTCGTTGAGTTCCTCTATCCCCTGGTCCAAGCTTATGATTCGGTGATGGTGCAGGCGGACATTGAACTGGGTGGAACCGACCAACTGTTCAACCTGTTACTGGGCCGGGAACTGCAGAAGGTGTTCAAGCAACCACCGCAGACCGTACTGACTTTGCCGCTACTGGAAGGACTCGACGGCGTGCAGAAGATGAGCAAGAGCCTCGGTAACTACGTAGGGGTGGCGGAACCGCCGCAGGACCAATTTGGCAAATTAATGTCGGTCAGCGACGAGCTGATGTGGCGTTATTACGAACTGGTGTTGTGCGCCTCGGCGGACGAGATCACGGCCGGACGTCAACGCCATCCGCGCGAAGCCAAGGACGAAATGGCGCGACGCGTGGTGGCCCGATTTCACGGGGCCGCACCGGCAACGGCCGCTTCGCAGGAGTTTGCCCGCGTTTTTTCCGAACGGGCCCATCCCAGCGATATGCCGGAATGGCAACCGGACACGACCGGCCACGCTATCGGCCTGATAACCTTGTTGGTGCAAGCGGGGTTGGCCGAAAGCAACGGGGCCGCGCGCCGCTTGGTAATGCAGGGCGGGGTGCGCCTCGATGACGAACGCATCACCGATCCGCGCGCGGACATCACGCTGCGCGACGGCCAGATCCTGCGGGCCGGCAAGCGCAAGTTCGTCCGTATCCGCACCGGATCATGAACGCACCCGATCCGAACCCGCCGCCGCTCGCACCCGGCCTCTACGTGGTGGGCACGCCGATCGGCAACCTCGGGGACATTACCCTGCGCGCCCTGGATACCTTGCGCACCGCGAGCGCTATTTTTGCCGAAGACACGCGCCAAACCCGGAAACTACTGACCCGTTACGATATTCACACGCCGCTGGTTAGTTGCCACCAGTTCAATGAAGCCCAGCGCAGGGAAAAAGTGCTAGACCACCTGGACCGGCATGAAGCGGTGGCGCTGGTAACCGATGCCGGCATGCCGGGCGTTTCGGATCCGGGTGGCCGCGTGGTAGCGGCTTGTCACGAAGCAGGACATCCGGTCTTCGCCGTGCCTGGCCCCACCGCCGTCACCACCGGTCTCGCGCTCAGCGGCCTGGGCGCGGGTGGTTTTATCTTTGCCGGCTTTCTCCCGCCCAAGTCGGCGGCGCGGCGCCGTCGGCTGAGCGCCTGGCTGGAGCTGGCAGGTGAGCTACCCGTGGTGATTTACGAATCCACCCACCGCATACGGAAGTTGCTGGCGGATCTCTCCGAGCTGGCACCGGACCACACCGTCTATGCCGGCCGCGAATTGACCAAGCGCTTTGAGGAGTCCGTGGTCGGGACCCCGGGCAAACTCGTGGCCCATTTCGAACAACGCTCCATCAAAGGGGAATGGGTCCTGGTGATCAGCCTTACGCTTAACCGGAGGGATCGTCACTCCTAAGGCGCGCCCTTTAGGCCGTTCTCTGCAGGCGTTTGCTGGATGCCTTCGGTTATCACGATGTTGTCAAAATATGCGTACACGGTCGTAAAATTGCCCGACGCATCGACTGGAGCACACTCCGGAGTATTCCCACCATGAAACGTACTGAAGAGAAACTGCTGTATCCGCGCATCGTCCCCGCCTGTCCGGC
>SLLF01000169.1 GCA_007134175.1 Kiritimatiellia bacterium
CAAGAACTGGATTAATGTAAAATGTTGTCATGTCGAGCGTAGCGAAGCGACGTCGAGACATCTCCGTCTTCGCCAACCACCGTCGGTTCTTTAGGAGCGAAGTCGAAGACATCTCACGCTTTACCGGCCACCCTGAGATTTCCTATCTCGACTTCGTCCCGCAGTAGCGGGACTCCGCGCGAAATGACCGGGGAAACACAGGCAAACGCTTAGTTAGGTCCAAAAGCTTGAGATTTAGATGCGTCTGCCCTGAGGTGTCAGGAGGGATTCCTGGCAGCGGGCCAGCCGAGATCAGCGTATACTTGGGTGAGTCGACGCTTGAATTCAGGATAGTTATAGGTGGATCGAATTCGTTCGCCCCCTCCTGAAGCAAGGCGTTGGCGCTGTTCCGGATCGTTGATCAGTTCGCAGCAGCCGACCGCCAGCGACTCGGCATCCGGATCGACGAAACGGGCTGATTTTTCGTTGAGCAGTAATCGGTTAGCCCGGCTGTTTGTTGCCACAATGCACCGGCCGGCTTTGAGATAATCCAACAATTTTAGCGGGGTGTTGGTCCCGGACAGTCGCGTTGACAATAGCATATCGGAGGCCGTCAGCGTGTGGGGCAGATCATCAGGAGGGATCTTGCCCGCGAAATAGACGGCCGACGCCGCCGGGCCCAAGGCGGCGCGGCGGTGCTCGATTTCGTCGGGTGTGCCGCCGACAATGACAAAGCGTGCCCGCGGTTCACGTTCGGCTACCTTGGGAATGGCGCTGAAGAGTAAATCGATACCCTGATAGACGGCAAAGGATCCCACGTAGGTGATCAGTACATCGTCCGGGTTGCGCTGCAAGGCGCGACGCTGGGCGGCGACGCGTTCCGGTTCGGGCTCGGCCAGTGAGGAAGCTATATCAAAAATGTGGTACGCCGGTGTGGCGGGTGCGATATGGCGGGATTGTGCGACCAAGCCGGGTCCTGTTCCGATCACGGCATCCGCGTGGCGTATACTGTACGCTTCCACCCGGCTATAGAGGCGCATCACCAAGTTGCGCAGTAACCCTCTATTATAGGATACAGGGTCGGAATGTTTCTCGAATATAAGCTTGGCCCCGCTCCGGCGCGCCAACGACACGGCCAGTGCACCGGCATCTTCCACGGCGTGCACGACGTCGTAGGGCGCGGCGTTAATCAACCGTCGCCCGGCCCACCAGAGTTTGGCATCGAATGGCACCTTCCAAATCGAGGGGCCGATGGGGATTCCTTTCAGCCCAGGCAGGTTACCCACCCGGACGACACGGACACCTTGCGTCCGGCGGTCCTCGCCAAAAGGCAGGCATAGTAGATCGACCTCAAATCCCAGCTCCGTCAATACCATCAGGTTGAACGACACTCGGATGGGTGAGCCGCGCCACTGGAAATAGGGTTGCGGCGTAATAAACAGCACGCGCACCGGTCGGGTCGTTCCGTTCTTCGTGTGGGGTTGATTCGCGTCCATAGCCGTCTATGCCATGAAAAGGCGGGACGTTCAAGGTGCTTTATCCCCACCCGGTTAAATAAGACCTTGAGTGATGGTGCACACTTCAGATAAGTAACAGTTATGGAAATCCTGATGATTATACTGCTTTTGGTGTTGATGCTGGTTGGGCTGGGCACAGCCATCCGCCAATGGCTCGACCGGCCGGCGCGCGCGGAGCTGGAACAGTTACGGGTACGGTCCGCGGCCGGAGAGATCGCGCAGCAAGAAAAGGAGAAGCTGGCTGGGCAGGTAGCTGAATTACAAGGGGAAAATATCAGGTTGGCGACCACGCTGGAACACGAGCGACACCAAGCCACGGAAAAGATCCAATTGCTGGGGCAAGCGGAGGAACGACTGACGGCCGCCTTCGAAAACCTGGCCGGCAAGATTATGGAGGAGAAAGGGCGTCTATTGACGGAACAAAGCAGCGAACGGCTGGGCCACCTGTTGCAACCGCTGAAGGAACAGCTGGAATCCTTCCGCCACCGGGTAGACGAGGTGCATCGCGAGGAGATTGCCCAGTCGACCCGCTTGCTCGAACAGGTCCGCCAGCTCCAGGAGCTGAGCGGACAGGTTAGTCAGGAAGCCAATCAATTGGCCCAGGCAATAAAAGGCGACGCCAAAGCCCAGGGCGACTGGGGCGAAATTATTATTGAACGGATCTTCGAGGCTTCGGGACTTACTGCAGACCTGCATTACCGCGTGCAGGCGGCGTATCGTGATGGTGCTGGACGCTTGAAACGGCCCGATTTTTTAGTGTTGCTACCGGATAATAAAGCGTTGATCGTCGATGCCAAGGTGTCGTTAACCGCTTATGAGCGCTACTGCTCAGCCAATGATCCCGCCGGGCGGAGTGCCGCGCTGGCGGAACATGTCCGATCCATGCGACGCCACATCGAAGAGCTTCAGGCGAAGGATTACACCGATTTGTTGGGGAATCAGACGCTTGATTTCGTTATTATGTGCGTCCCCTTGGAACCGGCCTACCAGGCGGCGATGCAGGCGGACGAGAAATTGCTGTATGATCTTGCCGCCGGGCATGTGGTCGTGACCGGTCCGACCACCTTGATGATCACGTTAAAACTCATCGCGCAAATCTGGCGGCGCGAAAACGAGAATCGCAATGCGGAGCGCATTGCGGATCGGGCTGGGCGTCTGTACGACCAGGTCGCACTGATTGTAGATGCGATGCAGGACGCGCGCAAACGCTTGGAGGGCACGCAGAAGGCGTTCGATGTGGCGGTGGGCCGCTTGCAGTCGGGACGCGGCAACCTGGTGGGGCGGGTGGAAGAGTTGCGCTCGCTGGGCGCCAAGACGCGGAAACAGATGGATCCCGCGGCCCAGCAGGCCGCTTTACCGGCAGCAGACGCTGCGGAGCATGAAGGATGATGTACGCCTGCCTGACTTGTTGCGGGCGGTGGTTGCACCGCCGGGCGCCGAGTGCACTGGACCGATTGGCACGGGTGGCCGCGTTCGTGGCGTTTGATCTATTGCGGTTTAGGCGGCGCTTGATCCTGCGCAATCTGGAGCTGGCGTTCGGCGACGAGTGGACGCCGGCGCGACGG
>SLLF01000264.1 GCA_007134175.1 Kiritimatiellia bacterium
ACATCCCGGAACGGATTTAGTATATCCTTGGTTTCCCCCGATTTGATCGTCAAGTCGCGGATACCGATGCGGTCACTGAGCTCGTGCCAGTTCAGGGTCTGAATCATTACCCCGATGGACCCGATGATCGCGGTCGGCTCGGCCATCAACCAATCGCCGGCCATGGAGGCGTAGTAGGCCCCCGAGGCGTTGATGTCACGGCTGAAGACCAGGATGCGCCGGTCGGGTGCGCTTTCACGGAACTGGCGCAAGGCGTTATAGATTTCATCGCTGGGGGTTACGGCGCCGCCCGGCGAATCCACCTCGAGGATGATCCCACGCACGCGGTCATCGTTGCGGGCGGCGCGAATGCGGTTAAGCGTCAATTGAACCCGGTCGATTCGCGGCACAAGAAAGCCCCCCTCCGGTTCGCGCATGATGATACCTTGCAGCGGAATGCGGACGACTACTTGTTCGCCGCGCCCGTAGGACCAGCGGGTCGTGAACTGCGGATACTCATCTACCGGTTTAGTACCGGCCTGGATAGCTACCCGTTCTCCCTTGAAGGCCGAGCCCAACAAAAGGCCCACATTAATCATTACGCTGAATATCAGCATTACCAGGACAACGATCAAAGCCGTCCAATAACAGCCGCGTTTCGGACGGGGCTCCGTGACAGGTGGTGGTGTTTTCATGGCAGACGTTTAGCATGTTCCGTTACGGTGTACAAGGCTGGTGTGACCCGCATATTAAACGCCTGGATGACAGTGAGCCGTTTGCGGGATGGGTAGACAACGGTTTCGGAATGTGTGAAACTGACCGTGCGTTCAGGAACGGCAAGGGGCCACATGACGATGAAGAGTATTCGTATAGCAGGTATAGGCAGCTATGGACATTATCCCGCTGTCCTCAGGGAGCTGGCCCCGTTACCCGGGTGTCGGCTGACAGGATGGGCGCCGGCGGTTGATGGGGATGTTCCCGCTGGTTGGCAGGTGGCGGGCGGGCCATCCGATGAGGTGCGCGTGTACGATCAGGTGGAAAGCCTGTTGGCGGATACCACGCCCGACGTGGTGATCGTCAGTGCACGGCTTGACCGCATCGCCCCTTCCGTGCGGCTCGCGGCGGAGGCGGGTTGCGCCGTCATTTGTGAAAAACCGTTGGCGTTGAGTACGCGTGAACTCGATGAACTCTATGCGGTGGTCAAGCGTAAGCAAGTTCCGGTGTGCGCCATGCTGTCCATGCGGGCGACACCGCCCATTCAGGCGGCCCGCGACGCAGTACAGGCGGGACTCATCGGAACACCGGTTCTCTTGAATTCGTGGAAATCCTATAAATGGGGCGATCACCGGCCCGAATGGTATGGACAACGCGCTTACTATGGCGGAACGATTCCGTGGGTTGGGATACATGCGTTGGACATGATCCGATTCACCAGTGGGCTGGCCTTTAAGCGGGTGGGCGGGATGCATGGTAATGTGCACCGTCCGGAACGGCCGGAATGCGAGGATCATGCAACCTTGATGCTGGAGCTGACCGGCGGGGCCCATGCCACCGCACAGTTGGATTACTACCGTCCGCCGACGGCACAGGCCCACGGCGAGCACGGGATACGCATCGTCGGAACGGAGGGTGAACTTTATGCGGATGTAACCCGCGGGACGTGTCAGGTGCAGGTGGCTGCTGATGCGGAACCCCGGTTGCTGCCGTTGCCGCCCAAGGCCTTGTTGTATCGGTCATTTACCGAAAAGTGGTTGCATCGCGAGACGTTTACGAGCGCGGAGATCGCGGAACCGTTTGTCTTGACGGCGGCGGCGCTACGGGCCCGCGATGCGGCCGACCGCGGTGTTCTGTTGCCTGTTGATGAAGAGCGCTGGGTCGGCGTATGATGGTTTTTGAAAAGGAGCAGCGGTGGCTAAAATTCGAATAGCGGGCATTGGCTTAGGGGGCTATGGACGGCGTTTTGCCGAAGCGCTGATCGAGCAGTCGCAGGCCGGACGGGTGGAAGTGGCCGCCTTGGTGGATACCGCCCCTCCGCCCGACCTGCCGCGCTATCTTGAGGCCTTGGCCGGTGATAAGCCCGCCTATTATACCGACGATGAGGCCATGTTGGCCGCACACGCCGGGTTGGATGCGGTGACGATTTGCACCCCGATCTATCTCCATGAGCAGATGGTGATCCGTGCCTTGGAAGCCGGCTGTCATGTGCTTTGCGCGAAGCCGGCGACCACGACGGTGCAGTCCGCCGACCGGATGATTGCAGCGGCCCGGAAAGCGGACCGCCATGTGCTGATCGATTTCCAGCATGTATACGCCCATGCCACGCAGCAGATCAAGCAAGCCATCGCCGATGGTCGGCTCGGCGCGATTAAGACCGTGGTCGTCAAGATGCTCTGGCCTCGGCCTGACCGCTATTATCAGCGTAACCCCGGTGCCGGCCGGATTCGCTTGAACGGAAACTATGTCCTCGACGGGCCGCTGGCGAATCCCCACTCCCACTACATTCTAAATGCGTTGTATTTTGCGCATCCCGGCCGTGATGGGTTCGCCGCACCGGTTGACATACAGGCGGAACTGTATCATTGCCGGGCGATAGAATGCGAGGATACCGCCTCTATACGTTGCCGGACGGATACCGGGGTGGAAATCCTCATGTACAGCAGCCTGTGCGGTGAAGTGACCGACGATGTAACGGAAATGGAGATCTGCGGCGAGAGGGGCCGGGCGGTCTGGCATTTTACGGACTACCGGATCGAGACCGACGAGGGTGATACGGGGTGGCAGCCATCCGTGCGAGGTGCCACGGAGATGGTCCTGCAGCGGTTCATCGACGTGTTGAATGGGTGCGCTCGTTCTCAGGTCGGGTTGGCCGATGCTCGTCAGCAGGTGCTTTTCCTCAATGGCGCGTACGAGGCCGCCGGTCCTATCCACACTATTGATGCGTCATATTTGGGGACGGTGGAGGAGAGGGGTGATCGGTTTCGTTTTGTGACGGGACTGCACGACACGGTGGAGCGGGCGGCGGCGGATCGGTGCCTTTTTTCCGAGG
>SLLF01000281.1 GCA_007134175.1 Kiritimatiellia bacterium
GGTCGCCCTGCAAAAGCCGCAATCCCGTCGCCACACCGGCCCGGTCCGCGCGATTCCGGATGTGCGCCAGCATTTGCGCCGACGAGTCCACGGCCGTCACCGTGCGGGCAAACCGTGCCAGCAACAACGCCAAATCGCCCTCGCCAGCTCCCAGATCAGCCACGTCGCGGCCTGCAAAGCCTGCTGCCAAGGCGGCCGCCAGCGCCGGCCAACCACCGCCCGGCTGCGTCAATGAACCATAACTACCGGCGATTTGGTCGAAAAAATCGCGGGTTGACTGCTTGCGCCGTTCCAATACCCGGGCCACCGAGGCCCCGTCTTCAGCCGCTTCCGGTTGACGTCGCACTTGCTCTTCCACAAAGCGCGCCAAGCCCTCGTCGGCAAATGATGCCCCCGTGCGGTAAAACATCGACGTCCCATCCCGGCGCGGCTCCACCAAGCCGGCATCGCGTAACGCCTTTAGATGGCGGCTCACCGTTGACTGCGGCAAACCCAGCACCTGCACCAATTCCGCCACCGATAGCTCCGCCTGCAGCACCGCCCGCACAATGCGCAACCGCGCAGGATCCGCCAACGCCCTGAACAATTCAACTGGCCCAATTTCATTCATCAGTTATTCCGGATAAATGAATATAGAGGCGGGCGCAGAAGAAAGCAAATTCTTTAATTAACCCCTGCGTCCATCGCCGAAACGAAGAGCGATGTGTCTCGGGGGTCCGACCGAATCAGAACCCGGCCATGGCCAACCATACCAGCAAACAAACGAACAGGCTCATCGCCGCGAACAGGCGGTCGCCGGAACGGAAATAGCCATAAGCACTCGCAAGCAGGGCCCATGCCGCCGATGAACAGCCTATGGCCGCTAGTCCGAAATGGGTGAAAGCATCACCGCTGAACGGATAGCGCAAGTAGAAATGTCCGCCGGGAAAATACCCGCCGGTCGTTTCCCATATCTCCTGCGGGGCATCGCCATTGAAAATCTGGGCAAAAAGGAAGTACGGATTCAGGAAACTATTTTCTGGCCAGATCAAGCTGAGCAGAGGCCCTACGATGCAAATGATGCAAGACACCACCGTCAGCCAGTAGACGATCTGTCCGTACAAAAGCTGTGGACCGGGAATTTTCGTATGAATCGTCATGGAACCTCCGCGATACGGGCTTCTTTAAGTACCGACAGGATCACAAGGGTAAAAATAAGGACAAATACGCAGCCCGTAACCCACATGGGAACCGCAGGCAACCATCCTACAACAGTCAAGCCCCGCGTGAGCAATCCATAGGCCGAGAAGCCCATGAAGCCGATCAGGAGTAGACGCACGAATCCGCTCTTGACGGAAATGAGCAGACGCGTGCCGATCAGTCCACCCAACACCTGACCCACCAACCAGGGCGCGGCAAACAAGGGGATGATTGCCCCGCTATGCACGTAGGGCCACACGGCGATGCAGTCTCCCATTCCCAGCAATACCCCACTATTGGCGGCCGCCACCTTGAGCGGAACCCCCATGATCAAGTTTTGCGTCGGGACGATCGCCCACCCAGCGCCCATGCCGAAGAACCCGCCTAATAGGCCGACAGCCACGATGGCGAGGAAGAACCAGCCAGCCCGCTGAAGCCCGTATTTCACCACCCGACCAAGCGATGCTTCGTAATACGGCAAAGATAGATGTAGCCCGGCAGTAAAGCGGTCGCTGGTGCGCACAGCCGGCCATTCAACCTTCTTACCTCCTCGCAGGAGGTAAACAATCAATCCCAGCAGGATTCCGCCCAAGGCCAACCGGATAACTCCTTCACCAGCCTCCCCCATTCCGGCGGCAAGTTTTACAGCACCCATCGCACCCAGAAAAGCGCCGATGCCATAAGCCACACAGGCGTAAATACATACCTTGAGATTAGCCAACCCCTTCCGCATGAAACCACCGGTCGATATCAACCCGCTGAACATGGCGACGACCAACCCCGTGCCACGCACGATCAAACTATTAACCGGTGTAAAAGCCAGCATGAAGGGGGTAAACAGCACGCCGCCACCGATGCCCCCCATGACCGAAACAATGGCAATCACAAAACTGACAAGCAAGGAGCCGCTAAGCCAGGCAATGATCAACCATCCGTCCATACCGCCGTCGGGGATGTCACCAGAAAACCCGGCCAGCCCCATGCCTAGGTAGCAAGTCAGAAGCAATCCCAGCACAACGACTATCTCGGGATTCAACGAAATCCAGGCTTTGCTCCCAGAGGGCTTCTCTCTTGCCATCCCCGCGTGCTCCTCACTCAAAAGACAAGAATCGCCAATATCCGAAGAATACCCAGCCCCAAAGGATCAACCATGAGAGCACGGTCATGGCACAGCCATATTTGAAGAGCCGCCACAGACTGAGCAAACGTTCCCCGGTTTCAGGATCGCGGCCGAGGGTGTACGCCACCACCAGACCGGGACGCCCAATCAGGATGCAATGAGCAAACGAAGAGGCGAAAGCCGTCGCCAACCCAACCTTCCACAATTCTACCTCGGCCATAGCGGCCATCGGCAGGGTAATGGGGCCCATGATCGCCACGGCCGCACCGTCGTTCATGAAATTGGTGGTAATGGAGGTCATGATGCTGATGGTCACCAGCAGCCCTTCGTTACGCAGCATGACGTCGGGCAACAGCTGAAACGCCTGACTGGCCAACCACAATCCCGCCCCGCTCTCCAGAATCAAACTCCCCATGGCCACGGCGGCCGCGTACATCCACACAATACCCCAGGAAACGTCATTATTGATGTCCGACCACTTGACGATATTGAAGAGAAACATCAACACCAGTCCGAGAATCGCCGGGCCGCCCAGACCGAAGCGGCCGCTGCCAAAGACCCAGAACAGCACGGTGATCCCGAGAATCATCGCCATGATCACTTCCTTGCCGCGGAAGGCACCGATAGAGGCGACTTCATCCTTGATGTGCTGCCCCGGGCTGATACGGAATTTAATTTTCCGGCCAAGGGTAAGCAGGAGAAGCACACC
>SLLF01000286.1 GCA_007134175.1 Kiritimatiellia bacterium
CCACCTTGCAAACCGGCGTGGACCAGAACGAAGTGCCGGTGATCGTGCGCCTCCCGCGCGCCACCCGTTCCGACCTCGCCCCGCTGGAACAAGTGGCGGTGAAAGGCCAATACGGCGACTTGGTCCCGATTGGCGAGCTCGGCCATTTCGAGGAAACGGTTTATGACCAGACCATCTTCCGCAAGAACCTTGAACGGGTGGTCTACGTGCAATCCGAAATGGCCGGTCGCGGCCCGGCCTACGCCGTACTGGCGTTGCAGCGCCATTTCCGGAAGAACCCGCTGCCGCCCGGCATCCGGGTGAACTGGACCGGTGAAGGGGAGTGGAAGATCACGGTCGACGTCTTTCGCGATCTCGGCATAGCCTTCGGCGTGGCGTTGCTGGGGATCTTTGTGCTGCTCGTCTACCAGACGGCCTCCTACCTCATTCCCGTCGTTATCATGCTTTCGATCCCGCTGACCATGATCGGCATCATGCCGGGCTTCTGGCTGCTCAACGTGCTGGTCAACCGACCTGTCGGCGGCTACGACAATCCCGTCTACTTCACCGCAACCGCCATGATCGGGATGATCGCATTGAGCGGCATTGTGGTGCGCAACGCCCTGGTCCTGATTGAGTTCATCCGCAATGGTGTGGATCGGGGCGTCCCGTTGCGCGACGCCATCCTCGAGGCCGGCGCGGTACGTATGCGCCCGATTCTACTCACCGCCGGCACCACCCTGCTGGGAGCCTGGCCCATCACGCTCGACCCGATCTTCAGCGGACTGGCTTGGTCGATCATTTTCGGCCTGTTCGTCTCCACCGCCTTCACGCTGGTGGTGGTACCAGTGGTCTTTAATTTGGTGCAAAAGGAGGGCCGCTGAGGAGTGATGATAACCAAACAGAAAGGAGTAAGAGATGAGCACAACCAATGATGGGGGTTGGAACCCCTATGTGGCCGGCGCGCTGGTGGGCGTGCTGGCGATTCTGTCGGTGGGCTTGACCGGCCAGTTTCTGGGCGCGTCCACCACCTTTGTCCGCATGGCAGCGGCCATTACGCAGTGGATTGCCCCGGCCCAGGCCGAGGCCAACGAGTACTTTCAACGCGTCGGCCCGCGCCTCGACTGGCAGGGCATGGTGTTGATCGGCATTCTGCTGGGCGCGGCGCTGGCAGCCTGGCACGACCGATCCTTCAAAGTCGAAGCGGTGCCGCCGATGTGGGCGGAGCGGTTTGGCACCAACCTGTGGCGGCGCGGGGCGGTGGCGTTCGTGGGCGGCATCTTCGCGATGTTCGGGGCTCGGCTGGCGGACGGTTGTCCCAGCGGGCACGGGCTGAGCGGGCTGATGCAGCTTTCAGTCAGCGGTTTCATTTCGCTGGCCGGTTTTTTTGCCGGCGGCTTGGTCGTGGCGAATCTAGTGTACAGGAGGAAAACACAATGAATCTACTGTGGGGATTATTGACCGGTATCGTATTTGGTTTTCTGCTGCAGAAGGGCCGGGTGCTGCGTTACGAAAAGCAGCTTGGTGCCCTGCGCTTGCAGGATATGACCATCATTAAATTCATGATGTCGGGCATTCTGGTCGGCATGGTGGGCATCTACGCCTTGAACGCATTCGGGCAGGATGCCTTGAACCTGAAAGCGACGATACTCGGGGCGAATGTGATTGGTGGCCTGCTGTTCGGCATCGGCTGGGGCCTCTATGGGCTCTGTCCCGGCACCGCGATCGGCGCTTTGGGCGAAGGCCGTTGGCACGCACTCTTCGGGATCGTCGGCATGTGGGTTGGCGCAGCACTCTTTGCCGCGCTTTACCCTTGGCTCACGGAAACCGTCATGACATGGGGCGACTTCGGCAAGATCACGCTGCCCGGCATCCTTGGGATTAGCCCGTGGATTGTTATCGTCGTCATGCTCGTGGCCGTGGTGGCCCTGTTTCGCTGGTTCGAAAAAATCAAAATATAGGAAAGGCCGCCAATAATAACAGTTAATATTCAGGCTAATACTGTCGAAATAACAGGCCCGCTCCCTCGCTTCTGGAGTTACTGCAACACGTCGCTCCGCCACGCACCGCCGATTAAGCTTCCGGCAGCGGTCGAGTCCGAATATGGACGACCAACCATTGTCAGGTGTCACCTGCTACTAAAACTTAAAATTCGGGGCACCGATAAATAACGTACTGATCGTTGCATGAGGATAGCGCATAGTCCCATGCACATATTCAATTCCGTACAGCGAGGAGAACAACGGTGAAAAACTTTGATGGATCAATTGTGCTTGTGACCGGCAGCGTCCGTAACACGGGATTCGAAATTGCCCGGGCGTTTCTGCAAAACGGCGCAACGGTTTATATTAACGGACGGTCAACGGACAGTGTTCAGAGTGCCATTAAACGACTACATGACACAGTTGGAACGTCAATAAGCAATGTCCGTGAAGCGGTATGTGATGTAAGCGTATTCAGTCAGGTAGAAAGTCTTTTCCAGAAAATCAGAAGCGAATCCGGAAGACTTGATGTTCTTGTCAATAATGCAGTCGTGCAGGGCAATGCCCGACCGATTCATGAGATAGATATCGAGGAATTTGAACAGACCATCCGAACCAATCTGCATGGCTATTTTCACTGCGCCAGAGAAGCAGCAAGAATCATGATCGATAATGGAGGTGGCTGTATCGTTAATATAAGCAGCAATACTTCACAACGGGCTATACGCAACCGGAGTGCCTATGTTATGACCAAGGGAGGAATAGATGCATTTACCCGTGCCATGGCCGTTGATCTTGGGCATTACGGCATTCGGATTAATACCGTTGCGCCAGGTTATATCCATACCGACAGATGGAATTCGATTGAACCTGGACTTGCTGAACGACGACGGAAAAACGTGCCCCTGGGGAAAGAGGCGATGGGATACGAAGTGGCACAAGCCGTATTGTTCATGGCGTCTCCTGAAGCAGGAAATATATCTGGATCGCGATTAGTTGTTGACGGGGGGTGTAGCGCACAGCACATGCCCGTAGAGTGCGATTGCTGAGGGGATAAAGAACATGAAAGTGACGGATATTAGAACGTTCATCTGTCATTGCTACAGAACAAACTGGGTCTTCTGCCGGGTTGAGACCGACGAAGGGGTTCATGGAGTTGGTGAGGGGACTCTTGAGTATCGGGAGTTAACCCTGGAACAGGCGATAGCCGAACTGAAACGTTATCTTGTTGGAAAAAACCCGCACGACATTGAAGCATTCTGGCATGATTCGTATCGGGATGCATATTGGCGAGGCGGACCGGTATTGATGAGCGCTTTATCGGCTGTCGAGATGGCACTTTGGGATATCAAGGGCAAGTCACTCGGTGTGCCCGTGTACCAGTTGCTTGGCGGAAAGGTGCGCGACAACATTCCTTGCTATGCAAACGGGTGGTTTTCTCCGGCGAAATCCCCTGACGAATTCGCCGTCAAGGCTCGTGAAGCGGTAGACAAGGGATTTAACGGGCTGAAGTGGGATCCTTTCGGTTCGTCTTGGCTCACAATCAGCAAGCGCGAATTACGCAATGCGCTTCGTTGTGTAGAGGCTGTCGTTGCCGAGGTAGGGAAAGATGTGGAAATTCTAATTGAGGGACATGGACGATTCAATGTTCCTGCCGCAATCCGCATTGCGCATGCACTTGAGGATTTTGATATACTCTGGTTTGAGGAGCCCTTGCCACCGGATAACCTGCCGGGTCTTGCCGAGGTCAAACGACAGGTCAGGGTGCCAATCGCTGCCGGAGAGCGCCTTTACAATCGATACGACTATCGTGATTTTTTCCGGCTCGGCTGCGCTGATTTTGTTCAGCCTGACGTTTCGCATGCCGGAGGAATAATGGAACTTCGCAAAATCGCCGCAATGGCTGAATGCCACCACATTCCCCTATGCCCGCATAATCCTTCGGGGCCCGTCGCGAATGCAGCAACGCTCCAACTCGCTGCATGCACCCCGAACTTTCTTTTCATGGAAACCATGACAACGGATGTGCCTTGGCGAAGTGAAATTGCGCACGAACACGTAAGATTCAAGAATGGATGTATGTCCATTCCGGAACTCCCCGGTCTCGGCGTGGACTTGAATGAGGACAACATTCATGATCACCCTTACGTTGCCCGGGACCTGCGCCACTACCAGGGAAACCTAACCGATATTCGTCCTCCGGATGCGTGCGGGTATTTGGGATAGCGTTTATACTTCGAAGTGATATGAAATCGCTTTTCAGGAACGCCCGTCTACCGGAACCGGTTTAAATGAGCACGTTGGGGCGCATTTAGTCCTTATCGAGCTTAGGCGCGATCACGAACCGGGAATAGGTGGTGTGCGGATTGCTGCGAAAGTAGCCTTGGTGATACTCTTCCGCTGGATAGAATGCCGGCGTGGCTTCGATCTGCGTGACGACCGGCCGGGAATAAGTCCGGGATGCTTCCAGCCGATCCCGGGACGCTTCCGCCGCTATGCGCTGGGCGTCGTTGTGATAAAATATTACAGACCTGTACTGCGTCCCGACATCGGCCCCCTGCCGGTTAAGTTGAGTGGGGTCGTGCGCTTGCCAGAACCGGTCGAGCAGCTCGTCATAGCTGACCTGCCCGGGATCGAAGGTGATCTGAACCACTTCTGCATGGCCGGTCTGCCCACTGCTGACCGCTTCATAAGTTGGATTAGATACCGTCCCGCCGGCATACCCCGATACGACCTGGCGTACCCCGGGCACCCGTTCAAATAGCGCCTCGACACACCAGAAACAGCCTCCACCAAAAGTTGCCAATGCTGCTTGTCCCGTTTTCGTTTCCATGGTCCCCTCCTCGGCCGGTAACGAACCGGCCAGCAAAATTACGATTATCGTTAACCAGCGTGCTAACCTCATCGCCCTGCATCTACCGAGCTGGCGCTCGGTGTTCCCAGGGATGGTGGTTGGCCTGCTTCCTGGGCTCCCCGAGCGCCAGCTCGGGTCTTTCCGCCAGCGGACAGCCGAGGATCGATCCCCATCGTTTCCTGGCCATGCTGGCAGGTCTTCACTATTCGACCTGCCGTTCCAGTGCCTTTTGCAGCGCGTGCCAAGCCAAGGTGGCGCATTTGACGCGCAAAGGGAATTTACACACCCCCTGCAAGGCGAGCCATTCGTCCGGCCAGCTGGGATCGAATTCACGCTCGCCGCGCATGGCGGCGACGAAATCGCGTACCGCCACGCCGACCTCCTCCACGGTCCGGCCCGTCAGCGTTTCACACATCATGGAGGCGGATGCCTGACTGATGGCGCAGCCTTTGCCGTCGTGTCGAATCGTAGCGACCCGCCCGGCATCACACTCAACCGCCAATCGCAGTTGGTCGCCGCAGAGCGGATTGTCGGCTTCCACGCTGACCTCCTCATCCGTCAGTGCCTGCCTATGGCGTGGCTGCTTGTAGTGGTCGAGGATCAGGTCTTGATAAAGCTGTTCGAGATCATCCATGACCAAAGAACTTTTGTGCCCGTCGAATGGAAGCCGCCAAGGCGTCTATTTCCGCCGTGGTGTTGTAGTAGGATAAACTCGCCCGGCTGACGGCCGGCACGCCTAGCCGCCGCATCAGCGGCTGTGCACAGAGATGGCCGGCCCGGATGGCAATCCCGTGCTGATCGACATATTGCGATAAATCATGCGGATGCAGACCCTCCACGGCAAACGATACCGCCCCACCCCGTTCCGGCGCGGATCCGAAGATACGAACGCCGGGCAACGCAGCTAACGTATCGAGCGCGTAGGTCGTCAATGCCTGCTCGTAGGTGTGTACCGCTTCCATACCCAGCCCTTCCAGGTACTCCAGGGCTGCGCCCAGCGCGATGACATCGGCGATATTGGGCGTGCCTGCCTCGAATTTGTAAGGCGGCTCGGCCCAGGTGGCATCGTCATCATGCACCCGCTCGATCATCTCGCCGCCGCCCATGAACGGCTCCATTTCCGCCAGTCGCTCGCGCCGGATCCAGCAGACGCCCGCCCCGGTAGGACCGCCGCATTTATGTCCCGAAAAGGCAAAGAAATCGACATCCAGCGCTGCTACGTTAACCGGCAAATAGGGGACGCTTTGCGCACCATCGACCACCACACACGCCCCGATTTGATGGGCTTCGTGCGCCATAGCGGCAACGGGATTGAGTGTACCCAGCACATTGGAGACGTGCGTCATGGCGACCAAGCGCGTACGCTCGTTGAGCACCTCTCGGTACTGTTCCAGATCCAGCGTCCCGTCGGGCAGCAGTTCCACCCAACGCAAGCGTGCACCGCGCTCACGGCAGCAAAGTTGCCAAGGAATGATATTGCTGTGATGTTCCATCCCGGTGACGATGATCTCGTCACCCGCTTGCAGCCGCGCCGCGCCCCAGGCACGCGCCACCAGATTAATACTCTCCGTCGTGCCGCGGGTGAAGACAACCGTACCGCTATCGCCGGCTCCGATAAAATCCGCTACCTTTTTCCGCACCGCTTCATAGCGCGCAGTGGCTTGTTCCCCGAGATAATGCAGGGCGCGATGAACGTTAGCGTTGTACTGCGTGTAGTAGGTGGTCAAGGCATCGATCACCAGCTGCGGCTTCTGGGAGGTCGCGGCATTGTCGAGATAGATCAGCGGGCGCTCGTCATGCACTTTCTGCTGCAAGATCGGGAAGTCCGCCCGGATGCGCTGCACATCCAATGCCGGTCCACCGGTGGATTTGTTGGGGGTCGCCGCCATGGCCTACGCCTTGATGTAAACGGTTCCGTCCTCCACCTTGACGGGATAACGCGCTACCGGCCGCACGGCCGGCAGGCTGAGATTCTTACCGGTCCGCACGTCGAACCGTGCCCCGTGCAGGGGACACATGAGTTCGTGCCCCTCCAAGTCACCGTGTACCATCGATGCCTTCTGGTGACTGCACCAGGCGCTGATGGCGTGATATTTATCATCCACCTTGAACAGACCGATTTGCTTCTCTCCCCCGAAATCGACTAGTTTCCGATCCGTCTTGGCAAACTCCTCCTCGGTCGCCGCCTCGCGCCATTCCGTCTTGCTGAGTAACCCCATCGTTATGACTCCATTTTCTGTTCGATGTGTTGATGCACCTGCTCACGGATAACGGCTTGCGGGATACGGTCAATCACTTCCTCAAAAAAGCCCTGGATCAAGGCGCGTCGCGCGGCCGCCTCGCTCAAACCGCGCGACCGCAGATAAAAGAGCTGCTCGGGGTCAAGGTTACCGGTGGTGGATCCGTGACTGCATTTCAGGTCATCGGCATCGATCAACAAGCCCGGTATCGAATCGGCGCGAGCCCCCTCGTTCAATACCAGGTTGTTGTTAGTCTGGTAGGCGTCCACCCGGATCGCGCCGGGGCGGGCAATGATCAGCCCTTGATAAACCGAACGCCCCACATCCTTGACGGCCCCTTTATAGAGCAAGCGGCTGTAGGTATCGGGCGACGAATGAATTTGCAGCGTGCGCTGATCCATATGCTGTTCGCCCGACGCGAAGAATATGCCGTCCATATCGGCAGCGGAGTTCGGGCCGGCCACATCGCCGCCGAACTTCATCTTGCTGCGGGCCGATCCAAAATTAAGCGTGATCCAGTTCAGATTAGCGTCCCGTTCCGCCAGCCCCCAGTCGTTGGACACCTGATAGCTATTGAGTCCCCACTCCTGCAAGCTCACCAGTTTAAAATCAGCGCCTTCCTGTACATATAACTCGCGCTGCGGCACGGCCATGAACCGAATGTCGTCGGGCGACTGCAACCGCTCCACCATCATGCCCCGGCTCTGCGGTTCTGCCACCACGACCAGTCGCGGGATCAGGAGGGAATCGGGCTGATCCATTTCATAGCGGACCAGGAGCCCGCGTTCCCACTGCACGCCAGCCGGTAGATGTAAGAATAATCCAAAATTCCAGAAGGCGTCATTTAGCGCCTCGAATTTGCCGCTTGGCGTCGGCAACGCTTTCCCGCGCAAATAAGGCTCGACACCATCCGGCCGGGTGGCGGCGGCTTCGGCCAAGGGAAGTACCGTGATCCCAAGCTCGCGGGCGGTATGGTTCTGGTGCCGGATGGCAAAACCGTCCGGCCGTACCGCCACCACAACATCGAATTCCGCGTCCCAAGGATGCGCGGTCCATACATCCTGTGCGGCCAAGTCCGGTAAGCGCTGCATTTCCGCCAGCGGAAACAGCGACGGATCCGTGCGCCGCCACTCTTCGTCGCGTACCGTGGGCCACGCCAGTTGCCGGTAGTCGGCGTACGCCGCCGCCCGTTTCTCCTGCAAAAGTTTACTGGGCGTTTCCGCCTGAACACGCGCCAAGCCCTCGTTATCCAAACCCGGTAGCAGGGTATCTATTTTTTCCGGTTGCGCTATCGTCATTCCTGTCATACGTCTGCTCTCCCCGTCCTAACCAATGCTGCCTTCCAGTTTCATTTCCAGCAGCTTGATCGCTTCCACTGAAAATTCCAGCGGCAACTGTTTGAACACCTCACGCGCAAACCCGTTCACCACCATGGACACCGCGTCCTCCTCGCTCAAACCGCGACTCCGCAGATAGAAAATCTGATCCTCGCTCACCCGCGATGTGGTGGCCTCGTGCTCCACCACAGCCGTGTGGTTTTCCGACTCGATGTACGGAAAGGTGTTGGCGCTGCACGTGCTGCCGATCAACATCGAATCGCAGTTGGAATAATTGCGACAATGATAGGCGTCGGGTAACACCTGGACCAGGCCACGGTAACTGTTGACCGAGTCGCCGGCAGAAATCCCCTTGGAAACGATCGTGCTTTTGGTGTGGTTGCCGATGTGAATCATCTTCGTGCCGGTATCGGCCTGCATCTTGTTGGTCGTCACCGCCACGGAATAGAAGGCCCCGCTGGAATAATCCCCTTCCAGGATGACGCTGGGGTACTTCCAAGTGATCGCCGAACCGGCTTCCACCTGGGTCCAGGAAATCTTGGAACGCTCGCCGCGGCAATGGCCGCGCTTGGTTACGAAGTTATAAATACCGCCCTTGCCCTGCTTGTCACCGGCATACCAGTTCTGCACCGTAGCGTATTTGATCTCGGCATCGTCCAGCGCAATCAGCTCGACCACCGCCGCGTGCAACTGGTTACGATCGCGCATCGGCGCGGTGCACCCTTCGAGATACGAGACATAAGCCCCCTCCTCCGCGATAATCAGCGTCCGTTCAAACTGCCCGGTATCCAGCGCGTTGATCCGGAAGTAGGTCGAAAGGTCCATTGGACAGCGTATCCCTTTGGGGATGTAGCAGAACGAGCCATCCGTGAAGACCGCCGAATTAAGGGAGGCGTAGTAATTGTCCGTATACGGCACCACGGTGCCGAGATATTTTTTTACCAGTTCCGGATGTTCGCGAATCGCCTCGGAAATAGAGCAGAAGATAATACCCTTTTCCGCCAGTGTTTCGCGATGCGTCGTCGCCACCGAGACACTGTCGAACACCGCGTCCACTGCCACCCCGGCTAAGTGGTTGCGCTCTTGCAAGGGCACGCCCAACCGTTCAAAAGCAGCGGCCAGCTCCGCGTCGATTTCATCCGGCTGCTCCCCTTTCTTTTTCGGTGCGGAGTAGTAGCAAATGTCCTGGAAATCAACGGGGGGATAATCGAGGTGCGCCCACTTTGGCTCCTGCTGGCGCAGCCACCAGCGGTAGGCCTTCAAGCGCCACTCCAGCATCCACTCGGGCTCCCCCTTTTTGCCGGAGATCAGCGCAATGACCTCCTCGTTCAACCCCTTGGGCACACTATCGGTTTCGATGTCGGTATAAAAACCGTACTTGTAGTCATCTAAGATCGCAGTGGATTCCGTGCTCATGGTCAGCCTCCTTTAATGAGCCAGCACTTCCTGGCCGAATTCCTCGCGTACCCAGTCGTACCCCTCTTCTTCCAGTTTCTTGACCAGCTCCGGGCCGCCGGATTGGGCGACCTGGCCGTCGATCAGAATGTGCAAGTGGTCCGGATGGATGTAGCGCAAAATCCGCTCGTAGTGCGTGATCACCAATAGCCCGAAATCGGGGCCGGTCAGTTTATTTACGCCTTTGGACACCACTTTGAGCGCATCGATATCCAACCCCGAATCGGTCTCGTCCATCACGGCAAAGCGGGGCTGCAATGTCAGCATTTGCAGAATTTCCATCCGCTTCTTCTCGCCACCGGAGAAACCGTCATTGAGGTAGCGATTGATAAAGGCGTCGTCCACCTCGAGATACTTGATGTGCTCACGCAACTGCTTTAGAAATGCCGCCGGGTTCAACTTCTTCTTGCCGTGGGTGGCGTCGTGGGCGCTCTTCAGGAACTTGGCTACGCTCACGCCCGGAATGGCGACCGGATACTGGAAGGCCAGGAAGATACCGGCTTGAGCGCGTTCCTCCGGTTCCATTTCCAGCACGTTCTGCCCCTCGAAAATGATTTTCCCCGCCGTCACCTCGTAGGCCGGATGGCCCATGATCACGTTGGCCAGCGTACTTTTCCCGGATCCGTTAGGCCCCATCAGGGCGTGGGTTTCCCCTTTGACCATGCTCAGGTTCACCCCTTTCAGGATCGGCTTGCCTTCCGTCGCGGCGTGCAAATCCTTGATTTCAAAATATGGTGTTTTGTCTGTCATACTATCTCCTCTACCCCAAGATGCTTGCAAAATCTTTGCAAGCGCCGGTTTCTGTTTTCAGATTGCAGAACCTTTAAATGTCGAATCCCAATTCTAAACGCGCTTCCTCGCTCATTTTGTCCGGTCCCCAAGGAGGTTCCCAGACGATATCCACCTGGGCTTCGTCGATCCCTTCCACCTTGCAGGCGGCCTCGTTGACCTGATGGATGAGATAGGGACCAAACGGGCAGCCCGGTGAAGTCAGCGTCATTTCGATGTGCGCCGACTGCTCGGCCACATCGACCTTGTAAACCAAGCCCAAGTCCATAATATTCATGTGCAACTCGGGATCGACCACGTGGGCCAGTGACTCCCGCACCTGCTCAATCTTTCGTTCGTGTTCCGTCATTCGTGCTTCCTCTTGAATTGTCCCAGCCGAAAGGCCCCCATATAATCTGTCAACTGTTGCTGGATATCATGTATCGGCCGGCGAATGCTGCACTTCGGATAGTGGTCGCAGCAATCCGGGTTATCCTGACACTTGACCAGGCGTACCGGCCCTTCCACCGCCTCCAGCACATCGCGCAACGTCAATTCGTCCAGCGGTTGCTGCAACCGGTAGCCGCCCCGCGCGCCCAACGTCGCCTCGGTGATGTTCGCCCGACTCAGCGCCTGCAACACCTTGCCCAGCAAATCCGCCGGGATCTGGTGTTGCTCCGCCAACTCCTTGGCCGAAACCCACTTGTCCGACGGCAAATCCGCCATGTGCAGCAACGCCATCAGACCATATTCGACTTTTCGGCTCAAACGCAACATAAATACGACCTTTTTTGTCCGACTTCAAGCTAAGCCATGCGGGCGCGGCTGTCAAGGAGGCCATGCCGCCTTTTTCGAGGGGGCGGAAATCCGTTCGGATGAAATACGGTTTGGCGAACGTGCAATTTTCGCGCGGGTCGTAGAGACCATGCCGGCGGACAACGCTTGCCCGCCGGAACGAGACCGAACGGGGGAGACTGGCGCGAAAAATGCCCCGCACTTTTTCGTGACAGGCTCGGGGCAGGCAAGAAAACGAAACGAAGCAACTAAAGAAAGAGGAAG
>SLLF01000239.1 GCA_007134175.1 Kiritimatiellia bacterium
CAACGAGGATCGCGACATAACAGCACCTTGCGGTTAAATGTCTATAATGTCAATAAATGACAAGCAATGGTCAACTAAGGCTATTGTCGCATCGGTAGACGACAGGCACGATGACAAGGTGCACGGTTGTCACGGATCTAACCATAGGAGGCTATCATGTCATCATATCCGCAGGTAGGTATTCGACCGACGATTGACGGGCGTCTGGGTGGCGTACGCGAGTCGCTGGAATCGCAAACCATGAAGCTGGCCCAAGCAGCCGCCAAGGTCATCCGGGAGGCGGTTTGCTATCCGGACGGCACACCGGTGGACTGCGTGATCGCCGACACCTGTATCGGCGGTGTAGCGGAAGCGGCGGCCTGCGCGGAGAAGTTCCGCCGAGAACAAGTGGGTGTTTCGTTAACGGTGACACCCTGCTGGTGTTACGGGTCGGAAACGATGGATATGGATCCGCTGACCCCCAAGGCGGTCTGGGGCTTCAACGGAACGGAACGACCGGGCGCCGTCTACCTGGCCGCTGTGCTGGCGGGCCATGCCCAGAAAGGGGTTCCAGCTTTCGGTATCTATGGGCGCGATGTGCAGGACGCGGGCGACTTCGCAGTTCCGGCTGATGTCCGGGAAAAAATCCTGCGGTTTGTGCGGGCGGGCTTGGCCGTGGCCCGGATGCGGGGTCGCTCCTACTTGGCCATGGGCGGCACATCCATGGGGATCGCCGGCTCGATCGTGGACCAGCCGCTATTCGAACGCTACTTCGGCATGCGCGTGGAGAGCGTCGACATGACGGAAATCCTGCGGCGCATGGAGCGCGGGATCTATGACGAAACGGAATTCAAGAAGGCGCGCCGCTGGGTAAAGGCCCACTGCAAGGAAGGCAAGGACTACAACACCAAAGCCAAACAGCGCAGCCGCAAGCAACTGGATCGTGAATGGGATCAGTCCATTCTCATGGCGTTGATTGCGCGGGACTTGATGGTCGGCAACCCCACACTGGCGGAAATGGGTTACGGCGAGGAAGCCCACGGGCACAACGCCCTGGCGGCCGGGTTCCAGGGTCAGCGCCAATGGACCGATCACATGCCGAACGGAGACTTCATGGAGGCCATCCTCTGTAGTTCTTTCGACTGGAACGGTATCCGCGCCCCCTACATCGTCGCCACGGAGAACGATGCACTGAACGGGGCCTCCATGTTGTTCGGCCATCTGCTTACCAACACCGCACAGATCTTTGCCGATGTACGCACCTACTGGAGTCCCCAGGCGGTCAAGCGGGTAGCCGGCCACAAACTCACCGGTCGTGCGGCAGGCGGACTGCTCCATTTGATCAATTCAGGACCCGCCACGCTCGACGGGACCGGCCAACAAAAGCGCAAAGGGAAACCGGCCATGAAACCGTACTGGGAAATTACCCCGAAAGAAGCGGATCAGTGCCTGGCGGCTACCACCTGGCACCCGTCCATGACGGAATATTTTCCGGGCGGCGGATGGTCCACGCGCTACCTGACCAAGGGCGGTATGCCGGTGACCATGTGCCGGTTGAACCTAGTCGCCGGCCTGGGGCCGGCCCTGCAGATCGCGGAAGGTTTCACGGTCGATCTACCCGCCAAGGTGCACCGCATATTGGATGAACGAACCAACCCGACCTGGCCGACCACCTGGTTTGTGCCGCGCACTACAGGGAAGGGTGCGTTCAGCGACGTCTACACGGTCATGAACAACTGGGGTGCCAATCATGGCTCGATCGGCTTCGGCCACTATGGGGCGGACTTGATCTCCCTGGCCGCGCTGCTGCGGATTCCGGTCTACATGCACAACGTGGACGAACAGGACATCTATCGTCCGGCGGCGTGGAACCTGTTCGGCACGGCCAACCGCGAGGGAGCCGATTATCGAGCTTGCGCCAACTTCGGTCCGTTATACGGCTGAAAGGCTAGCGACCGCTTGGCGGATGCACGGTAAACGTGGTTCTTCGTGATGCCTGCTGACCACTGACTTGATCGGTAATCTGGATTTCCAAGGTGTGTTCACCGGGTTGAACGCGCCGCGTGGGGGTCAGCGTGGTGACCGAGTGGAAGTCGCTGCGCGGACTCAAGCCCCCGATCACCAACGATACCGAAGTGTCCAACAACGGTTCACTGGGGCCAATATCGGTACGGTACAGCCGTGTGTGCTGCGTCATGTAGTAGATGAAACGGTCATCATCGCGCACTTCCGGGTGGGGATTGGCCATTTCGATGTACGCCTGGATATAGGGGACATGCCGCGCGGTCAGCGGGATGTCAGGGATCGGTTCGTACTGTCCAAATCCATTTACGCTGCGGCTCAACACCAATTTCGGGATGGCCAGGGAAGCAGTGGGGACACGCGGTACCGGCCGCTCAACCGGCGCCGGCACCGCGGCCGCAATGGTGGCGGCGGGGTCCGTTACCTGTGGGGTTACCGCGCTGGGCGCGGTTTCCGTCATGACCGGCGTCAGTCGCTCCTGCAACCGGGTGCGGTCTTGATAAAACAAAACCACCAGCGCCAGCAGCAAGACATTGACACAGCCAAGCAACAGGTAAAGGTACAGGCGACGATCATTCCACCATCCCGCCTGCGGCTCGATCTCGGTGGTCGCCGAGTTTGGCGTCGTCGTTTGCGGCGGCACCGGATCCCCATGGATCACCGCGCCATCCGGTGTGGGTGACGCTGGTGTTCCCGTTCGTTTAGGGCCAAGCCGCGGCGGCGGAACCCCTTCTAAAGGCGGCGGCTCTACGGACGACGACCCGGCCGCGCGATGTACCGCATCCCGGGAGGCTCCCTCAACCGGCTCGGCCGAACCGCTTGCCGCGGGATCCACATCCATTTCCGCAAGCAGCCGATCCAGTATAACCGGCGGCGCAATCTCGTTGTCCGGCACTCCACCACTGGCTGTGGGCTCGTCCCGCTTCATAACTCACTCTACGGCCGGCTCCGTCGGTGCGGCCACACTATCTTCCTCCACCGATTCAGACCTCAAGCGGCCACGCAATCCGCGGATCGCATCCGTGGCTCGTTCCTGCACCTCGTTTATTTCCTCGCGCAACGTTTCGGGAGCCGCCCCATCTGCTTCGGTACCATCTTCGCGCCGTAACCGGTCACGTAATCCGCGGATCTCTTCCGTGGCGCGCTCCTGCACCTCGTCAACCTGCTCGCGCATCGCCTCGGGCGTGGCTTCATCCCCTTCGCCATTTTCTTCACGTCGCAAGCGGTCGCGGACACCGCGGGCGCCGTCGCCCAGTGCTCCCGTTACGGCTCGCGCGCCTTCCGTCGCACGCCCCCCTAACGCGCCTACGCCTTCCAGGGCGGAGGTCAGGCCATCGCCCAACAGATCGCCGGCTCCGGCCACGGCATTGGTCACCGCACCCAATACCGCCTTCAACACCTCCGTGACAATCTGCGTTAAACTCTGGTCCTCGCCACCGAGGTTATTCAACGTGATGGTAGCAAGCTGGATGGGAACCACCCGGCCTCGCGCCGCCGTGGCGGATACTTGTGCCCGCGCGTCTGCGAGCACCAATTCCTTGATGATCACGGTCTTGCCGACCTCATCCAGCACCGGTTCCAACTCTTCCGGTACGTCGTCGGTTGCTTCCTGCTTCTGCTGGCGCGCCTCAAGCTGTTCAACCAACGCCCCCAAATTGGTGCGCCGCAGACCAACCTCATAGGTAATCTGCGGGGCATCAATCAGGACCTTGTCGATAATGATCGTGTCCGTGAGCAATGATCGCATGTTCACGTCCACTTCCAATTGCCGTATCGCAAAGAGGCTCTCGGTGTGAAAGCCCTCCGGGTTGCCGATCGTCAGGCCGTTGAGCAGGATGTAACCACGTAGTGGGTGGAACTGCGCATCATCCAGCGTAACATCCACCCCCAGCACCTGCGGTCCGAGTCGATTGACGCCCTGCTTGACCACATCACCGCCACGAAAGATCACTGCAACCAGCAGCAATGCCACCAGCACCACCAAAACGATGATCAAACGCAGTAGAATTTTCATTCTTCACCTTTCTCGGCCAGCGCGGCCTTACGGCTCAGCCGGATGCGTCCGTTTTCCTCGACACTCAGACACTTGACCCACATCTCGTCGCCAACCTTGCAGATATCCTCGGTTTGCTTGACCCGGAAATCGGCCAGTTCACTGATGTGCACCAACCCTTCCAAGCCCGGCAGGATTTCCACAAAAGCGCCGAACTCCTTGGTTCCGGTGACTTTACCACGGTAGATTTTACCCTCTTCCGCTTCTGCGGTAAGACTTTCCACCTCTTTAATCGCCGCATCCATCGATTCCTTCTCGGTACTGAAGATTTGGACGGTGCCGTCTTCTTCAATGTCGATCTGGACCTTGTAGGTATCGGTAATGCGCCGGATGTTCTTGCCGCCCGGACCGATCAGTGCGCCGATCTTGTCGACCGGGATTTGCAACTGGGTAATGCGCGGTGCGTGAGTGGAGAGTTCCGGGCGGGATTCCGGAATGACCGAGGCCATATAGTCCAGAATCTTGATCCGCGATTCACGCGCCAACGCGAACGCACCCTCGACCAAGTCCCAGCGCAAACCGCGAATCTTGAGGTCGACCTGAAAACCGGTGATACCGTCACGCGTGCCGGACACCTTGAAGTCCATATCACCGCAATGATCCTCGGCGCCGAGGATATCGGTTACCAAGGTCGCGTCGTCACCGCGGCTGAAGAGGCCGACGGAAATGCCGGCGACCGGCTTGCGGATAGGAATCCCCGCGTCCATCAGCGCCAAGGTGCCGGCGCAAACGCTGGCCATGGAGCTGGATCCGTTGGAACCCATAATTTCAGACACGACCCGTACGGTATACGGGTAATCCTCTGGCAGAACCGGCTTCAGCGAGCGCTCGGCCAGGTTGCCATGCCCGATTTCGCGGCGGCTGGTCATACCGATACGGCCCGGCTCGCCTACGCAGTAGGGAGGGAAGTTGTAGTGCAGCATGAAACGCTTCTCGTCCGGACCGCCGGCCAGCGCGTCCATGGACTGGGCATCCTTGAGGGTGCCCAGCGTGACCGTGGCCAACGCCTGGGTTTCGCCGCGGTTGAACAGCGACGACCCGTGCGTACGGGGCAGTAGGCCGACCTGGGCCGCCAACGGCCGCAACTCGGTTGCCGCCCGCCCGTCAATGCGGCGCTGCTGGTCGAGCACGTTGTTGCGCACGGTCTCGATCTCCAGTGCGTCAAAGAGCTGGAAGAAATCCTCCTCGGTCATTTCCGCGTTTTGCGCCATCAGCGCTTCCTTCAACGCGGCCCGCACGGTTTCGACTTGTTCATGGCGTTCCTGCTTGCCGGCAATTTGCAAGGCGGCACTAAGATCGGATCCCTTAAGATCACGCGCCTGCTGCAGCCATTCCGGCTTGACTTCCGCCTCCTCGAACAACTTTTCGGGCAGGCCCATCTGCTGGCGCAGTTCCACTTGGATATCGATCAGCTTGACGCAGGCTTCATGCGCCAGCTTCATGGCCGCCAGCATATCCGCTTCCGCCACTTCCTTGGCGTCGCCTTCAATCATCAGCGGCAAGTCGCGGTTGCCGACGTACGTCAGGTTCAGGTCGCCTTCGGCGATTTGGCCGTGGGTGGGGTTCAAGATGAACTCCCCGTTCACGCGGCCCACCCGCACAGCACCAACCGGGCCATTGAACGGGATATCGGAGATCGTCAAGGCGGCGCTGGCACCGTTGATGCTGAGAATGTCGGGTTCATCGATGCAATCGGTGCTTAGCAGCGAGCTGATGATCTGCACCTCGTTACGATAGCCGGCGGGGAAGAGGGGCCGCAAGGGGCGGTCCGTGGCCCGCATAGTCAAAATTTCCTTTTCCGAGGGTCGCGCCTCGCGCTTGAAATAGCCGCCGGGGAACCGGCCGGCCGCATAAAATTTCTCGCGGTACTCCACTTGCAACGGGAAGAAATCGACACCTTCCCGGGGTGCCTTGGCAGCGGTTACGGTACAGATCAGCACCGTTTCGCCCATGCGGATGGTCACCGCACCATTGGCTTGCTGGGCCAGCAAACCGCTCTCGATCACGACTTCCTTGCCGCCTACTTCACATTTTACACTCTTTGCTTCGTTCATTATTTCCTTCTTTCCTTCTTGCTTGTCTACTTGTGAGGGGTTTTCCGAATGTGGACCACACGCCGGTTCACGAAGAACAGGTTACTACAGGTTCCCACTACGCCAGCGCCCCATCACGGACGCGGTGTGTCGGGATAACCGGGAGCGGAGTCCCGCAATGGTAAAGGTCGAACCTGCCACCGGCAGGTCCGACTGGGTGCGGTCGTTAGCGCCGCAACCCAAGGCGCTGTACCAATTCATGATAGCGCTGCTTGTCCCGTCGATTAATGTAATCCAGCAACCGCCGCCGCTTACTTACCATAACAATCAGTCCACGCCGTGAACTGTGGTCTTTCTTGTGCTGCTTAAGGTGCTCGGTCAACTCGTTGATCCGGCTCGACAACAGCGCAACCTGTACCTCCACGGAGCCCGTGTCCTGGTCGTGTTGCTTGTATTCTTCCTTAACAGCGGTTTTAGTTGCCTGGTCCATATTCTTCCTACCAACCTCTACGATTTCTTGTTTACGCTTCTTTTCAGTCCAACTTTCAGGCGGATCATAGGCCGGGGGTCCCCGGATGTAAAGCAATTAAAAAACGGGTCAAAATGTCAGGGTACCAAAGTAAGCGGGCAGATGGAATTTTGGCTCCGGGTATTCCACCTTGGCCCAGGTCAGCCAGTGGGGATGCGAGGTCTCGTCGCCACACTTGTATACGTTAGCGCGCCAGGTTACACCGGGTGCCGGGGGGGCGGCCGTTGCCGCATAGCGGCGGACTACCGCCAGCGGTAGACGGAAGGCCAGCGTCCAGGTGACCGGCTCCCGGATTTCTGGATCAACCCGGCGCGGCAGGGTACTGACCACCTCCACCTGCTCCCCATCGTCCGCCGCCACCGGCACGAAATCTGCCCCAGCCGGGTTCCAACGAAATAATTTCGTGCCGCCGCAATTCATCTCCAGGTTGAAGTAGTCGTGACCACAGGCCGGTCCCGGCGTGAAGAAGAACTCCACACAACTATCGCAGCAAACCGAATCCTGATACTGCCGGGCCACGGCGCGCACATACCGGTCCGCCACCCGGAAAATACCATGCACCGCCTCGTCGTCATACGCCAAGCGCACCTGAACCTGCGGCCGATGCGCGGGCCGATCCCCCATATAGTGGACCAGCTCAATGGGGTCCACCGCCGACCAGGCGGGGTGCTCCCAATCCAGCCGGGCACGCGGGGTCTGCGGCCAGTGCGCGACGTGATAAACGGCGGACATCAATGCTCCTTTGCGTTCAGCGCCGCTCAGCTGCGGCTCAACAAGGGCAGGATATGGCGGTTGAGCAGGTTATGCGTCACGTTCCGTGCAATGATCGCTTGGTGCACCTCCAGCGCGCCGGTGAAACGGGGACCCAGCTTGGCCGCCACCTTGAAACCGACATGGAGCAGTTGGCGAAAATGCGGATTGTAGGCCGCCTCATCAGGCTCATGCCGCAAGGCCTTGACAAACGCGTCCGAACTCCAGGCGGCGACCTCGTCCGGCGCAGGCAACCGGGCCGGGTCGATGTCGATGACCGTGGCGTAGGGTGCCGTGAGTTCCTCGTAATGAGCATGAGCCCCGGCATAGATTCCCTTGGCTAGTTCCAAGCCGTCCCCGCCAGCTTCCGCCAAGCCGATGACCTCCTCCAGCCAAGTGGTGCCGGCCGTTTTAACGTGCAACCCGCAACCATGCCGCTGGACCAGCCGGTTGATGATGGGATAGAGCGAGAACTTGTCTGATCCGGAATGAACACTAAGTTTGAGCGTATCCGGAAACCCCAACTGCTGGATGGCGAATTGCAGGACATGCAGATCCTCGTCGAACTCTTTCTCGAACTGCTCCAGATCGCCTACATAATCGACGCCCTTGTTGAAGCGGCCGGTGAATTTGGGGGCGATCGTCTGGGCCGGCACGCCGACTTGAGACAGCATAATCAGAATCAAAAACAATTCCACGGGCGTCTGGGGGCGGTCGGTCTCGTCGATGGACACCTCGGTAATAAAGGTGTCCTCGCCCTTTTGTGCCGCGATGTGACGATAAATGCGGCCGGCTTCCACGGCGGCCGCGAGGTATTGTGCGGCCGTCTGGTCCAGCAGCGCCTCATCCACGTGAAACGGGGCCGCAATGCCCGGGATCACCAGGTCGCCAACATACGCGGCCGCAGCCTGCTTAAAGCGGGCTACCGCCTCCGGGTCCGCCGCCTGTCCCACTTGCTCGGCAACGTCGAGGGTGAAGAAATTGCTGCCGGCTATGAAACCATCAACGGTTTTCAGGTTGATGTGGTCGGCGTCGACATAGTAATCGCTACCCCAGCCCGCTGCCTGCACCGCCGCGTCCGCCTCGGCCCGTACGGTATCGGGCGTGGAGCCGATAATCGAATGCTCGCGATTGGATTTGTTCCAGGTCGGATAGACATCAATGCCCTGTTGCTGCGCCGCCACAACCGCAGCGAGCTGGGCGGGTCCCTGATGGGCAAAGCGGTCCCCCATACCGAATGTGTATTTTTGGATTTTCATTAACTGTGCTTTCTTGTCTGTTGGGTTAACAATCGTTCAGCGTCTGTTTTAACATAGCGCGTGCCTTTTGCAAGGGCCGCGCAGAACCACATGTAACAATGGCGGTCGGATCGGCGACGGGATTATTAGATCGCGTCTTATTCATCTTCCTATATAATGATCAGTCGACCAGTAGTGCCAGCCAAAAAGGAGACCACATGAACCGGAAAGTACGAATGGGCATGGTCGGGGGCGGTCCCGGCGCGTTTATCGGGGATGTACATCGCAAGGCCGCCTGTTTCGACGGCGGCGTGGAGTTGGTGGCCGGCTGCTTCAGTCGCACAGCGGAAAAGTCACGGCAAATGGCGGATGCACTCTATCTGGATTCTGCCCGCTGCTACCCGACCCACACCGCCATGCTCGCGCAAGAACGCCAGCGCCCGGAAGGCGAGCGCATCGATTTCATCTCTGTTGTGACGCCGAACAACACCCACTTTGAAATCGCCAAAGCCTGCCTCGAAGCCGGTTTTCATGTGGTGCTGGATAAACCCATGACGTTCAATCTGGACCAGGCGCTGGCGTTGCGCGAGGTGGCCCGGCGCAGCCCCTGCGTATTCGCCCTGACCCACAATTATACCGGCTACCCCATGGTCAAACTGGCCCGCGACCTGGTACGCCAGAAACAACTTGGCCGCATCTTGAAAGTGATTGTGCAATACCCGCAAGGCTGGCTCGTGCAACCCATCGAGCGTGAAGGATCAAGACAGGCCGGCTGGCGCACCGATCCGCAGCAGAGCGGTGCCGCCGGTTGCATGGGCGATATCGGCACGCACGCGGAAAACCTGGCGGAATACATCACCGGCCTGCGCATGACGGAAATCTGCGCAGACCTGGGCACGCTGGTGGCGGGTCGGCCGCTCGATGACGACGGCAATTGCCTGGTGCACTTCGATAACGGGGCCCGCGGCCTGCTCTTTGCCAGTCAAATCTGCGTGGGCGAGTTGAACGGGTTGCGCATCCGGGTGCACGGTACCGCTGGCGGCTGTTCGTGGCGACAAGAGGCACCCGAAGAGCTCGCGGTGTACGACGACGCCGGCACGATTCACCTCTACCGGCGCGGCACCGATGCGGTCGCCGCACTTTCGCCCGCTGCCACGCGGGCTACACGGCTGCCCCCGGGCCATCCGGAAGCCTTCTACGAAGCCTTCGCCAACATCTATCGCAATGCCATCGATACCATGCGCGCCCGCCTGGATGGCCGCGAGCCGACCGCGCTGGAAACGGACTTCCCCGATGTCGAAGACGGCGTGCGCGGTATGCAGTTCATCGAGGCCGTAGTGGCCAGCCGGGGCCAATGGATTTCTTTGCCGCACGTAAAATCGTAGGGTGATAACGCGAAACCAAAAGGAGATTATCATGGCACGACCCGTTACCTTGTTCACAGGACAGTGGGCAGACCTCCCGCTCGAGACATTGGCCGCAATGGCGGCGGATTGGGGTTATGACGGCCTGGAACTGGCCTGCTGGGGCGATCATTTTGATCCGGCCCAGGGTGCACGCAGCAAACGCTACTGCCAGGAACGACTGGCCCTGTTGGAGAAACATGGGCTGAAGTGCTGGTCGATCTCGCATCACTTGGCCGGCCAACTGGTGGCCGACCCGATTGATGAACGGCACTATGCTTTTCTACCGGACGGCATCAAACACGAGCCACGCGCCGCGCGCGCCTGGGCGGTACGCACAATGAAGCAAACCGCCAAGGCCGCCCGTAACCTCGGCGTGAAGGTGGTCAACGGATTCACCGGCTCGCCGATCTGGCACCTGCTGTATTCGTTCCCGCCGTGCCTGCCGGGACAGATCGAGGACGGTTACCAACAATTTGCCAAACACTGGTTGCCCATCCTGGACGAGTTCAAGAAGAACCGGGTCCGTTTTGCGCTGGAAGTGCATCCCACGGAGATCGCCTTCGACATCGCCTCCGCCGAGGCCGCCCTGAAGGCGGTCAAGCGCCATCCCGCCTTCGGTTTCAACTACGATCCCTCGCACCTCGGCTATCAGGGGGTGGACTATATCCAGTTTATCCGGCGCTTCGCCGACCGCATCTACCACGTGCACATGAAAGACGCATGGTGGGGCCGCGGGGACGGAACGGTCGGGGTCTTCGGTGGCCATACCGATTTTGGCGATGCCCGGCGCTACTGGGATTTTCGCTCGCTGGGACACGGCGACATCGACTTCGAGGAGGTCATCGTCGCGTTGAATGATATCGGCTACACCGGCCCGCTTTCGGTGGAATGGGAAGATTCGCGCATGGACCGCTGCCACGGCGCGGCGGAAGCGTGCGACTTTGTGCGCCACGTTGACTTTCCTGCCAGCCAAATTGCCTTCGACGCCCAGTTTGATAAATAGAGGGCTCGCTTCAACGCTTGACGTTGTGCGCACGCGCGGTGTTGAATGGCGCTGGTATCTGTTGAATCCCAAAGGACCTTGATCATGAGCACCAAAAAACAAAAAACGCGCGGATCGCTGCATCGCGCATATTCCTCCCAGGTCACCGAAGGTGTGGAACGCGCGGCCAGCCGCGCGATGCTGCATGCCGTCGGCTTCAGCCGTCAGGACTTTAGAAAATCGCAAGTCGGGATCGCCTCCACCTGGAGCATGGTGACCCCTTGCAATATGCACATCGATAAACTGGCCGAGGAGGCGCGACAAGGCGTGGACGCGGCCGGCGGCAAAGGCGTGGTTTTCGGGACCATCACGATTTCCGACGGTATCTCGATGGGGACCGAGGGCATGAAGTACTCGCTGGTCTCGCGCGAAGTCATTGCCGACTCGATCGAAACGGTCGTGGGTTGCGAGGCGTTTGATGGCCTGGTCGCCGTCGGCGGCTGCGACAAGAATATGCCGGGCTGCATGATGGCCATCGCCCGGCTGAACCGGCCGGCAGCCTTTGTCTATGGCGGCACCATTCTGCCGGGTGTCCACAAGAAGAAAAACGTGGATATCGTCTCGGTGTTTGAAGCGGTGGGCGCTCACGCACGCG
>SLLF01000188.1 GCA_007134175.1 Kiritimatiellia bacterium
CGGAAATCATGACGGGTAATTCCGATACCGCTAAATTAATCACCTGTCGCGACAGCATCGGCAGCAGGCCAAACAGCAGCACCACCAGAAAGGTCATGAAAAGGGAAAACACCACCAGTACCGCCGCCAGGCGGGGCACCTTCCTGCTTTCCATGGCGCGCACAATGCCCTCGAGCAGATAAGCAAGCACGACACTCGCCAGTACCGGCGCCAGCAAACGCCCCAGATACATGAACGCCAGGGTGCCGACAATCAGAATGGCCGACAGGATTACCACCTGCGGGTCCGCCAAATTGCGCTTGAACCAGGATCGTATAACGTCCATTACACCATCACCCGTGCGTTTCCATTTCCTGTTGCGGGAGCAAGTAGGTGGTTACATAGTCCCGCACACCTTCTTCCAGGGAGATAAAGGGGCTACGGTACCCCGCTTGCCGCGTCTTCCGGTTATCCGCCAGCGTATGGTACTGATAGCGTGCGCGCAATTCAACCGGCATATCAATGTATGTAATCCGGGGTTCCCGGTTCAGGGCCGCAAAGACCGCCTTGGCCAGATCGTTCCAGGAGCGTGCGGTGCCGGTGCCGCAATTGAAGAGCCCCGAAGTCTCAGGATGATCCAGCAAGTGGCAGGTCATCGCGACCGCATCACGTACATAGACAAAATCACGGACCTGTTCGCCGTCGGCGTAGTCGGGGTGGTGGGATTTGAATAACTGCACCGTTCCGCCAGCCATGATCTGGCCGAACGCCTTGTGCACCATGGAGCGCATGGCTCCTTTGTGCGTCTCGTGCGGCCCGTATACGTTAAAATACTTTAGGCCGGCAATCATGCTGAAAAGTCCTTTGCGCAAGGCCCACTGGTCAAAGCAGTGTTTCGAGTAACCGTACATGTTGAGCGGTTCCAGCCGGGGGGTCACTCGATCATCGTCGGAATACCCGTGGCGACCATCGCCATAGGTGGCGGCACTGGAGGCATAGACGAAGCGCGCACCGTGGGTGAGGCACCATTCGCATAATTCGCGCGTTACCCGGTAGTTGTTGTCCATCAGATAAGATGCATCCGTTTCCGTGGTCGAGCTGCACGCACCTAAATGAATGACGGCTCGAATGCCCGGCAAGCGATCCGTACGCACGAGGTCGCGAAACACATCTTTCTCAAAGAAGTCGTCGAATTGCAGTCCCCGTAAGTTACGCCATTTCTCTGTCGTGCCGAGGTGGTCCACCACGATGATTTGCGTCTCGCCGCGCGCATTGAGCGCCGCCACGACGTTCCGTCCGATAAAACCAGCACCCCCGGTAACGACAACGGCCCGGCTCATGGATGCGCTCCCGCTTCCGACTGGTGGATACGATCCAGCAGGGATGTCGTCGAACGACCCGGGACCAGCGGTGCCAAAACCACTTGGCCGCCGTGCGCCTCTACGATGTCGCGACCACTGACATAGTGGGCCCAGTCTTCTCCCTTTACCAGCACGTCGGGCAGTAGCGCACGGATCAATTCCGTCGGCTCATCTTCCGCAAAAAGAACCACATGATTTACGCAGGCCAGTGCCGCCAGCACCCGCGCTCGATCCCTCTCCGGATTCACCGGACGCGATGCTCCCTTGGCGCGGCGCACCGATTCATCGCTATTCAGGCCGACGAACAGGGCGTCGCCTTGTGCCCGCGCGAATTCCAGGTAGGACACGTGCCCGGCATGCAGGATGTCGAAGCAGCCGTTGGTAAAGACCACCCGCTGACCTGCCGCCTTCAATGTGGCCCGTATGGGTATGAGCTCGGCACACTCCACCCATTTCGCTTTGGAATCGATTTCCATTGGTTAAAGAAATACCTGCAACCCAGCAGCGGGTCAAGAGCCTAGCCCCCTTGTCTTTCGCCATACTCATTCGCCTTAATGTGCTCCCATAGGGTGCCTGGCCCCAAAGATTTTATCTTCCCCGACAACCAATCTGTTACATCACCGTAGCGCGCTCCATTCCGGTTTCCTGGTCGACACGGTCCTGCGGAAACGATGAGACAGGCCGCCAGCGTGACCAGCAGATTGACAACCGCGTAGTAATGGAGGGCGAGGCCCTCCCAGCCAAAGCTGATGGTGACAGCCGCGCCCGTGCCGATCAGACCGCCCCACCAGGCACCGGTGGCCGTGCACCGTTTGCTGAACATAGCCAGCAGTAGCAGCGCCAATAGTGGGGAGCCGATGCCGTTGATGACGCGGTTGATGATGGCAAAAAGATCGCCGATGCGGCTGACAGCGAAAGCTAGTCCGATGGTTGCCAGTGCCAGTCCGGTGAGTAGAGAACGATACCGGGCGGTGTAGCGCCGAGCCGAGCCGTCGGTTAGCGTGCGGCCTTCAAAATCGGTCATCCAGACCGCTAGCGCCGCGTTCAGGCCGGAATCGACGCTGGACATGGTGGCGGCCAGCAGACCGGCGGCTACGATACCGGTGAGCCCGAACGGCAGGGACCGGACAAAGCCACCGAATGCGGCCATCGCGGGGATGTCCGGATCAAAGGTGTGGCCGCCGGTGATCACCAATCCCAACCCAAGCAGCAACAGCAACGCGGCCAAAGCGGCCCAGACATTCCACCAGAACCCGCGCACGGCGGCCCCCAGATCGCGGGCGGTGAAATAGCGTTGCACCACCATCTGGTCGGCGCCGTAGCGGGTGAGAAAAGCCACGAAGGTGCCGATCAGTCCGCTCCACAACGAGATCCGCACGGTGGGCCGCCACGAGAGGAATGTCGGATCGAACGGATAGAACGGTTGCAGGCGACCGTGCTCGTGCAGCGTTGCCCACAAGCCGGGCGCGCCGGGTGTCGCGGTCGCTATAGCCCACCACAGCGCGCCGCCGATACCGGTCATCAGCAAGGCAAACTGGCATACGTCGGTCCACATCACCGTGCGGATACCGCCCCAGGCGGTATAGCCGGCGGCCACACCGCCGGCGGCGACCAGCCATACGGGCAGTGGCCAGCCGGTGATTAAGGCGA
>SLLF01000049.1 GCA_007134175.1 Kiritimatiellia bacterium
CCGCAATCCCGTGACCTCTTTCAAGAAAATAAGCGCGATCATATTTGTATCGGGATTTTACCTACACCGTGCTTGACGCTATCCTTTTTTTAGGGGAATAGTTAGCGACCATGTCACCCGTTATTGCTGAACCCAAAATAGAAACCTTGCCGCTGGAACCCGTACGGGAATTGATGCGCGCCTGCTTGCATGATACGCCGCTGGGCCGCTTGCTCGACGATGCGAGCCCCTTGCTGGGCCAGGGCAAGATGCTGCGGTCGAGGTTGACTTTACGGGTCGGACCGGCGGTCGGCACGGATCCGTTGACGCTGCGACATGCAGCCGCCTCGATTGAAGTCATTCATGCCGCCAGTTTGTTGCATGATGATGTGATCGACGGAGGCCTGTTACGTCGTGGCAAGCCCAGTTTCTGGCAGACCAAGGGCGTGGCCGGAGCGATTTTGCTGGGTGACACCCTGCTGATCAAGGGGCTTGACCTCGTTGCACGTTTTGAGGATGGGCGTTTGACAGGCCCCTTGGTGCGTTTTGCCGGCGAGGTGTGCCAGGCGGAGGCTGAGCAGGAGTTGATTTATCGTCATCGCGCGGCGCAGTGGGCGGATTGTGAGCGGATCGCGCGGCTGAAAACCGGTGCCCTCTTCGCCTTTGCCGGCTATGCCGCAGCGGGTACCGAGACGTTATTGCAGGCGGCTTTGATGGAAGCGGGTTACGAGATCGGGACGGCGTATCAACTGGCCGATGATCTACTGGACGCCGTGGGCGACCCGAACGAACTGGGCAAGACGCTGGGCACCGACTCGGCCCGCGACAAAGTGACCGCCGCCAGCTTTCTTGCGGCCGGACATGATCCCGCTGCGTACGTCAACCATCTATGCCGGTCCGCGCATGGCAGGTTAGCGGGCTGGCCGGCGGTCCAGGCGGCCTGGGACACCTATATGCAACACGATTTTATCCCGGCGCTGGGCGGGCATTTAACGATTTCTTTTTGACTAACCATCCATGTTCCTTGACAGCACCGGACGACATTGTACATTCTTTCGCATCGGGGAGGTCGCGCCAAATCGCTATATGCGGCGAGGTCGGGCACATCCACTACGTGATGTAGGAACGGACACCTGTAGGTTTTTATGACGCCAATAAAGATTACTAAGGGACTGGACATTCCGCTGGCCGGTAAACCGGAGGCGATGGTACGGGATTTTGCGTATACCGGACCTGTCGCCGTCTACCAGGAGGTTGAAGGGCTCAAAGCCAAGGTGGAGGTTAAGGAGGGGGACGCCGTGCAGCGCGGCACTCCGCTTTTCTTCGACAAGAAAATGCCGGATTTACATTTCTGTTCCCCCATCACCGGTCGGGTCAAGGCGATTGAATACGGTGCGCGGCGCGCGCTGTACCGCATCCTGATCGAACCAACCGATGAGACAACGGCGGTCAACTTCAAATCCCATTCGGTACAGGAACTGCTGGGACTCGACCGGGAACCCATTCTATCGGCCTTGCTGCAATCCGGGTTGCTGAGCCTGATTAAACAGCGTCCATTCTCGCGCATTGCCAACCCGGATGTAACCCCCAAAGCCATATTTGTGAATGGGATGAACACCGCTCCGTTCGGTGCCGACCTGTCGCTGGCGGTGCAAGGCGCCGAAACCGCTTTTCAAGCAGGGCTGAATGCCTTGACGCGGCTGACTGACGGCGCGGTGCACGTGTGCCTTGCCCCCCCCTCGCCTGCCACGCCCAAGGCGCTGACGGATGCGGAGCAGGTGAAGATTCACTACTTTGAAGGACCGCACCCCTCCGGCAATACCAGTGTGCATATTCACCACATTGACCCCATGCTGCCCCATGACCAGGTTTGGGCCGTGAAAGGGGTTGATCTGTTGCGGATCGGTCATCTATTCCTGACCGGCGAGTATCCCCATACCAAGTGTATGGCTCTGGGTGGCGCGGGGGTCAAAGAGGAGGCGCGCGCGCACTACCGCGTTCCTATTGGCACCCCGTTGTCGGCGCTGCTGGACGACCGGGTAGCGGAGGGCGAACAACGCCTGATCAACGGTGACATATTGTCCGGTCAGCAGGTTATGGCCGACGAGCACGTGCGATCCGCCGGTACCGCGCTCAATGTGGTGCCGGAAGGAGGCGAACAACATTTCATGGGATGGCTGGCACCGGGCATAAATAAATTCAGCACCTTTCGCACCTATCTCTCCGGCTGGTTCGGGCACAAGCGCAAATGGAACCTGAACACCTCGCTGAACGGCAGCTATCGTCCGATGGTGTTGACCGGACTGTATGACCGCTATGTGCCGTTGAACCTCATGGTTGATTTTCTGTTGCGCGCCGTGCTGGCGCGCGACACCGATGAGGCCATTCAGTTGGGGATTCTGGAGACCGATCCCGAAGATTTTGCCCTGTGCTCATTTGTCTGCCCGTCAAAAGTGGATGTCTGCGGCATTATCAAGCAGGGGTTGCGGGAAATTGAGGAGGAAGGCATTTAATGAAGTTTCTGCTTAATCATCTGCACAAGCATAAACACCTGTTCGAGCCGGGTGGGAAGCTCTCCCTGCTCTATCCGCTTTACGAAGCACAGGAAACCTTTTTGTTCACCCCGTCCAGCACGGCCAAGGGCGCACCCCACATCCGGGATGGGGTCGACCTGAAGCGCGTGATGATCACGGTGATCTTCGCGCTTATCCCCCCCACCCTCTTCTGTATCTACAACGCGGGATACCAGTTCAATATCGTCAACATGGTCCCCGACGCCACCCGAATGGATCACTGGACGCGCGGCCTGGCGATTGTGATGCCGCTGATTCTGGTCTCCTACATCGTTGGCGGCCTGATCGAAGTCATCTTCGCCATTGTCCGTAAACACGACATCAATGAGGGCTTCCTGGTCACAGGGCTATTGTTTCCCATCTCATTACCGCCGACGCTGCCCGTCTGGCAAGCGGCGTTGGGTATTGCCGTGGGCGTGGTGATCGGCAAGGAAATC
>SLLF01000216.1 GCA_007134175.1 Kiritimatiellia bacterium
GCGTAAAGCGTGAGGAAAATGACGAAGTACAGAAACCAGCCCTGTGGGCATGCGCATGACACCTTGGCATCCCGGTATGATCGTTGGTTCAGGCCGCCCTCCCAGCCTTGCGCCAGCCCACCCATAGTCCGCTGGGCCTCGGTCACGGCGGCAACCATTCAACGGTGATTTTGAAAAAACGAGGCTGATGATCCTCCGTATGCATGGTATAGCCTTTGACCGTTCCATCCCCTTCAACTTGATATATCGCCGTGTCCGGCCATGGCGCGGATAGATGGTCCGAAGCATACAATTTGTACAGACGCCCGCTTGCGGTGGGCCATCGAATCGTAAACGATGGCTCTGTCGTGACCTCGTCGATCCGGAAAATGGCTTGGGGATCCGCGGGGTCGAGGTAGGCAATGAATTTTTCCAGATGGCTCATGCCGCCCGAGGCCTCAGCCTGCGCATTCATGCCGGTGACACTGCCCGTGTGGAACCGCTCCCACCAATCGGGTATTCCATCGTCGTCCTCGTCGGCATAATTATCGACGGTGAAAAAGCCGAATTCGGTCACGTCGACCACCGGCAATGGCGTTTCCATCACCCGGCATACGTTGTCATACGCCTCATAATACCGTCCGTTCCCCCACTCATGGATACAGGTGTGCGTGTACTCGGCATAGTTATGGCGGATGACACCTTTGGGCTGATCCTCCCGACCGGCCGCCCGGAAGCCGGAGGGGTTGCCGATAGAGGCGTTGTGTTCAATGACAGCCCCGTACCCGTTGATCGTTAGCCCGGCTTGCGCTGATCGTCCGGGTTCCCCCAGATTCAGCGCCAGGTTCCCTACATAGCGCAGCATGTGCGATCCATCGGAGGCACCGATCGTATTGCGCATGCCGTTGACGGCAACCACGATATTGCCGGCCACCAGGCCGCCATATTGTTCCTGATGTCCGATGACGTGACGCCCTTCCGGCTGGCGTTCCCCGATGATCAGGTTGTTCACGATCTCTCCGCCTTCGCCGTGGCGGGGAATAATCACGTCATCCCCGCCGTCCGGCCTGAGAAGGCCGCCGTAGCGCAACTGATTATCGCGCACCATCCAGCCGGACGTTGGATGCACGCCCGAGTACCCGGTGTATTCGACGATGTTATTGCGCATCACCACGGCTGTTCCAGCCTGGCCCCGGCGCGCACCGAAGGCCCTGATGCCAGTGCCGTTGAAATGACGGATATGGTTGAATGACAGGGTGGCATGGTGCGCCGCTTGCACGGCCGAGACGCGATAGCCCGGTTCAACCTCCCAGGGTCCCACCGACTCCCCGTCGAGCGTCACGTTGACCAGGCCCGCGCGGATATCCACGAACACGAGCCATCCGCTCATTTCCTCTTCCGCGAGCGCGGGTCGGATCACCACCGTGCCCGGGTCTCCGGCCCCTTTCAGCCAAACGCCGGGAGGAATTTTCAAGCCGATATTCCATCGATCCTGATAGATTTCCCTGGCCGGGTGTTCCTCATCGCGGATGGTCTCCACATAATATCCCTGGGGTACCAGAACCGTGACCGGGTCGTACGACAAGGAAGCCATGTAAACTTCCACCAGTTCAGGATCCACGATGCGACCCAGGCGGGGGGTCCCATCGAACGATTCGATATGGGCCGGATTGTATTCGAACTGCTCCATAAAGGAGCTGATCACGTCCACGTACGGATCCTCCGCGGTGCCTGCCCCGACGGCTGTTTCCGGTATCTTCAGCTCGATGCGCCGCTCTGGTTGCGGGTAGGGCAGCGGAACCGTCTGACCGCCCGGATTGGGACCTAGCGAGCCCCATGCATCGTCGTGGGACAGCGTCTCGATGACGGCCCGCCACTGATCTTCCTGCAAGACGGCCGCCAGGAAACGCCGGGTCGGCCCGGACATCTTAGGTTCGGGCATGGCATGGAGATCAATACTGTCGGCATTGTACACAAAATGACTGCCCGCATAGTTCTCCAGGCCCGACCCGATCGCCAAGGTTCCCTCGTAGGCGTCAACGCGATCGAAGGTGAACAGTCTGTACAGGCCTCGCTCCAATCCTCCGGCATCGGTCACGTTCACCGTGTTGCCATGGAATCGGACGCGATGCCCGCCTTCGGGCAGCCCTGCGAGAGCGATCTGATCATTGTTGCCAAGGGCACCCAACTCAAACTCAAAAATCGTCGGTGTCTGGAAATTTATTTCGCCCCCGTCGTCCGACAGGTTGAAGGTCAAGGTGCCGACGCTGTTGCCCGGCTCAATCGAGCCGTCCGCGCTGATCAGTCCCGGCGTGGTCAAGGTCCCGCCACCGCGGATGATCCCTTCGTTCGCCAGTTCTAGCCGGAAATCCAGTTCGCCCTCGTGCACATGAATCGTTCCACGGTTGACCGCTGCCGCGGATGCGTGAGCCCCTGAATCAATAACCGACGCCCCGCTGCCGGTCTTGTGAATCATACCGTCGTTGTCGAAGACCAGATAGCGGTCGTCGTCACCCACACGGCTGGTGTCACGCAGCGTAATGGTACCGGTAGACGCGTTGGTAAACGTCCACCCGGGGGCTTGGGTGGCGCTGGTCACCGTGATGTAGCTTGCGCCATAGAGATTAACCGCGCCGGCATTTGCGAAGCGCATGCCAAAGGTGGTCTCGGTGGCGCTGTATGTTGCACCGATAAATCTTAGCCCTCCGGCTGCGGTCGTGGAGTGGGTATCACCAATCTGGAGTACGCCATCCGCTAGATTGTTAAAACGCGCAAACCGCGCATCACTGTCACCGTCGCTGGTACCGTGCCTGCGCTGCCGGAGTTGGAATTCGGCGTTCTCAGCGATGTGGACGGCGCCCTCATTGGTGAAATCCGCTCCGGCACGGTGAGATGAATCGAGCATGCCAAACAACGTGACCCCTAGACCTTCGGTTTCAGATGCCAGACGCATGACGTTTACCATCCCGCCCGCCTCGTTACGGAATTCCGAGTTGGAACCTGAGCTAAC
>SLLF01000229.1 GCA_007134175.1 Kiritimatiellia bacterium
ACCGAGCGCCAGCTCGGGTCTTTCTCCAGTAACCGAGCTGGCGCTCGGTGGTCCCGGGGGTATGGGATGTTCTGAGTATTTCATGCGCCTCTATTTATCCGCGCGGGATCAACCCGCCATCCGCAGAAATACATCGCGTTGGGCCAGTGAGCGCTTGTCCAGATTCCGTAGCCCGGCTTCCTCCGCCCATTGGATGGCCTCGAGGAACTCCTGTGGCGTGATCGCCCGCGCTATCGGCGGAAAATCGAAGGCCATATGCTCGACGCGGTACTGGGACATGATGTTGACGTAGGTGTCCTTGGAAAGATTATCCGCCACCCAGCGCACGAATTCGCGCGTTCCCGAAACCCGGTTGGGCATGACCAAATGGCGCACCATCAGTCCGCGCAAGGCCAGGCCGCGGTCGTCCACGATGAGATCCCCGACTTGCCGGTGCATCTCCTTGATCGCACCTTTGGCCATCGCCGCATAGTCATCCGCCCCGCGCACGATAAAACGATCCGCTTCAGCGCCATCCATAAATTTGAGGTCCGGCAAATAGATATCCACCACGCCGTCCAGTAACTGGATGATCTCCGCCCGCTCATACCCGCCGGTATTGTAACAGATGGGCAGGCGCAGCCCCTTGTGCAGCGCCTTGCGTGTCGCGTTGAGGATGTTGGGCATCTTGTGGGTGGGGGTGACCACATTGATATTGTGGCAACCTCTACGCTGCAGATCGATCATCATGTCCGCCAATTGATCGTCCGTAACGTCTCGCCCGCGCCCTTCGTGGGCAATGGGCCAGTTCTGGCAGAAAACGCAGCGCAAGTTGCAGTGCGAGAAGAAAATAGTGCCCGATCCACCGCGCCCCACGAGGGGGAGCTCTTCGCCATAGTGGGCTTGATGGCTGAACACCCTGGCCTTGGCCGACGCGCGGCAAAAACCCAAGTCGCCCGCCGTGCGGTCTGCCCGGCATTCGCGAGGACAGAGCCGGCAGCGGGAGAAGTAGGCGTAGGCCTGCTCGCCCCGGTCCGCCAACAGCCCTTCGTCTTCCAGTTTGGCATAGGCCGGCGTCCAGTCGGAGTCCATGGCCCGGTGCGCGGCACCGTTGCTGCAGGACCCTGCAAAAACGGAACCACTGGAAATGCATAAGTTGCGAATAAACGATCGTCGCGAGAGGGTCATGGTGCGCTCCTGACAATAACTGTGAGCAACTTACACGCCGGGGAGCTATATATCAAACTCACTCCACCACCATGGCCTCGGCTCCAGGGCGGTTTGGTATCACCGGGCGTTCGGCGCCGAGTAGATCGATGGTTTTCCAGCGTCCGCGCTGGAAGCGCCAGACAAAGCCGATGGCCAGCAGCAGGATATAGAACGCGGTCCACCACCAAGCCGCGATCACGCCCGCCTGGGCCTGGGTCACTAACCACCACTGGCCGGGCACCAGCACGCCCCAGGCGATCAGGATGGAAAACCACATGACGAAGCGGGTGTCGCCGGCCCCTTTCAATGCCCCGGACAAGACCAGGTTAGCGGCATCCACGAGCCCCCAGAGCGCCATGATGATCATCAACTGCCGTCCCACCGGCAGCAACTGGTCCAACGACAATCCGGTCTCTGCCCGGGCCGTGAAAAAGGTCAAGTAGAAGGCGGGGAACAGGACAAACGTCAGGCCCGCCACCGCAATGTAGCCCACTCCCATCCGCACCGCATTCCACGCGGCCCGCTCCGCGTAGGCCGGTGTGCGCTGTCCCTGGTAGCGGCCAACCACGGTGCCGGTGGCAATGCCCAGGCCGATCATCGGCATGAAGGTCAACATATTGATGCTCAGGGCGATATTACTGGCGGCCAACGCCACCTCGCCGAGGCGGCCGGTCAACAGGATGAAGACGGCAAAGGATGAGATGTCCAGCGCCAGATGCACGCCGGACGGGAACCCGAACCGCAGCAGTCGTTTCAACAGCGGGCCGTCCCAGCGAAACGTCGCCCGGGTACGGAACGCCTGGTTGCAGCGCGGCGCGAAATAGATGGCGAACAGGATGGCCGGCCCTACGCCGCTGGCCATGACCGATGCCCAGGCCGCCCCGCGAATACCCATCGCGGGAAACCCCGCGTGGCCGAAGATCATCAGATAGTCGAGGACCACATTCACGAGGTTCCCCGTAACCGTGGCGCTCATGGTGACCAGGGTCTTGCCGCGCCCGGTGAAGAACCCGCTGATGGCCGCGTTGAGCGGGGTGGCCACACTGCCGATCATCAGGATGTTGAAATAGATCAATTCCTCCTCCAGCACCTCCGGTGCATGGCCGCTGTGATGAAGGATCCAGTGGCCGGCGGGCATGCAGGCCAGCATCAAGGGCCAGGATCCCAGCGCCAGCCAGACCGCCTGGGCCGTGGCGCGGGCGCAGCCGCGCGGATTGCCCGCCCCCATGAATTGGGCCACGAACATATTGGAATAACCCGCCAGCGCCATGAAGCCGCAGATAAAGGTGAACGACAGGATGCCGGCCGGTACCGCCGCCTGAATCGATACCGGACTGTGCCAAGCCAGAAACATCCGGTCGATGAACTGCATGAGCGTAAAGGAACCCATACTGATCATCAGCGGATAGGCCACCTGCCATATTTCGCGGTAGCCGCCCGGCGTATTTCCCCCTCGCTGCATGTCTCTTCTTTCCATTCTTCGTATTGTGCAAAACGCGTCAGACGTGGATGCCCGACCTTGTCATGCCGACGGTTATAGTATTTGTTCCGAGCAATCTGTCGATCTACTTGCGGGGATCTGTCATCCTGGAAACGGTAGTTCAGCGAGTTCAGAAGGCAGATTAGGGTAAAAGATTAAGGCGAAAGATTAAGGAATAGCGTCTTTCCCCACCTTGTCGTTCGCCTTAATGTGCACCCGTAGGGTGTCTTTAAGAGGCTCTTGCAAAACCCCCCGGACGCTGCGCCTGACGGCTTGCGTCGCGGGGCGTTTTGTAAGCTGAAGAGCCCCGCCGC
>SLLF01000304.1 GCA_007134175.1 Kiritimatiellia bacterium
ATCACCGGCTCACACGCAAAGCGGCCACTTCAGTCGCTGTCAGCACCCGGTACTGACCGGGCCGGAGGCCGCCCAGTTTAATTGACCCCACCCGCACCCGCCGCAGCCGGGTGACCTGCACGGCGACGGCCGAAAACAGGCGCCGGATATGGCGGTTACGCCCTTCCGTCAGGACCACGCGGTAGCAGGCGCCCGTCGCCATCTTGCGCGGCTCGCGCCGCAGCGATTTGACACGTAATGTTTCGCCGCGATCCTCCACGCCCTGGCGCAGTTGCCGGGTGGCCGTAATCGGCAGCGCACGGTCCGTCCATACCAGGTATTCCTTTTCCACTACGTAGCGTGGGTGCTGGATATGCTGCGCCCACTCGCCGTCGTTGGTCAGCAGCAGCAGTCCTTCGCTGTCCCGGTCCAGACGCCCCACCGGGAAAAGACGCGGGGCATCGGACGGCAGGAGGTCTCGAAACGTAGCGCGCTGGTCGGGATCATCGCAGGTACAGATATAACCGGTCGGTTTGTACAAGAGCCAATAAACGTGGGCGTCCACCGTAACGGGACATCCCTCAACCATCACGGACTGGCGGGACGGATTGATTTTCACTCCTTGATCCGTAACCACCCGGCCATCCACCGCCACGACCCCAAGGCCGATTAGCCGCTCACAGGCCCGACGAGAACCCAACCCAGCCGAGGCCAGGAATTTCTGCAGGCGGATCTCAGACGGGGGGCTTAGTTTTGCGCAAGCCATACACCTTGTCGCCCGGTTTCCATTGACCGCGCTCCTGTAGCACATCCACGCGTTCATACCGCTTGAGCACGTTGCGTTTTGTGGCTATCTTGCTAGCGGACTTCAAACTGCGATGCATCGACATAATAATCGTCTCCTCAAAATAAGTGTGGACCATGCCCTTGCTGCCGGTCGTTGTCAACACATCATTGGAGTAAATTAAAAACAAAGTTGCATTCACCCGTTTAGCCGGATATAAGAATATAAAGATTAATGAGAGAACAACGCATAGAACAACTGCACGCCGCCGCGCGGGATCGGATCTTGGTGCTCGACGGAGCCATGGGCACGATGATCCAAAGCTATAAACTGACGGCCGCGGACTATGCCGGGGATCGGTTCGAGGATCATCTGATCGACCTGAAAGGTAATAACGACCTGCTGACCCTGACTCAGCCGGACATCATTCTGGCCATCCACCGTGCCTACCTAGGCGCGGGTGCGGATATCCTTGAGACCAACACGTTCAACGCCACCTCCATCGCCATGGCGGACTATGGCCTCGAGGCGGTGGTGTCGGAGCTGAACCTGGCCGCCGCCCGTTTGGCGCGCCAAGCCGCTGACGACGCGATGGCAGCCAATCCCGACCGCCCTCGTTGGGTAGCCGGTGTACTCGGTCCCACCAACCGCACCGCCTCGATTTCCCCGGATGTGAACAACCCCGGCTTCCGCAACGTCACCTTCGACCAGCTCCGGCAAACTTATACCGAGGCGATCAACGGCCTGATCGCAGGCGGGGCGGATCTGCTGTTGCTGGAAACGATCTTCGATACCCTCAATGCCAAAGCCGCACTTTTTGCGATCCTGGATTATTTCCAAGAGCACTCCTGCGCGGTGCCGGTGATGGTCAGCGGTACGATCACCGATGCCAGTGGCCGCACGTTGTCAGGTCAGACGACAGACGCGTTCTGGAATTCCATCGCTCATGTCCGACCGTTCAGCGTCGGGCTCAATTGCGCATTGGGCGCATCTCAATTACGCCCCTACGTGGAGGAATTGGCTGGAATCGCCAATACGCTCATCAGCGTGCATCCCAACGCGGGCCTGCCAAACGCGTTTGGCGAATACGATGACTCCCCGGAAGAGATGGCCGCGACCTTGCGTGAATTTGCCGAGGCCGAATTTCTGAACATCGTCGGCGGCTGCTGCGGCTCCACCCCCGCTCACATCGCCGCCATCGCCGAGGCTGTCGCCACGCTGCCGCCACGACGCCCCCCAGCAATCGCTCCCTGTCTGCGCCTGAGCGGATTGGAAGCGTTCACCCTGCGATCCGACAGCAACTTCGTAAACGTGGGGGAACGGACCAACGTGACCGGCTCCCGTAAGTTTGCCCGCCTGATCACGTCCGACGACTTCGACGCAGCCCTGGCTGTTGCCCGTGAACAGGTGGAAAACGGCGCCCAGATTATCGATATCAACATGGACGAAGGCCTGCTCGATTCAGAAGCGGCTATGGTGCGCTTTCTCCACTTGATTGCGTCCGAGCCCGATATCGCTCGCGTACCACTGATGCTCGATTCGTCGAAATGGGACGTGATCGAAGCGGGCCTGAAATGCGTGCAAGGCAAGGCTATCGTCAACTCTATCAGCCTGAAAGAAGGCGAGGACATCTTCTTGCAGCAGGCGCGGCGGATTCGCCAATACGGCGCGGCGGTTATCGTCATGGCTTTTGACGAATCCGGCCAAGCCGACACAAAGGAACGGAAAGTCGCTATTTGCCGACGAGCCTATCAACTACTGACGGAGGCCGTTGGATTTCCGCCCGAAGACATCATCTTTGACCCCAACATCTTCGCCATCGGCACGGGGATCGAGGAGCACAACCCGTACGCGGTAGACTTCATCGAAGCTTGCGCCGAAATCCGGGCCGCTTGCCCACATGTGAATGTGAGCGGCGGCGTAAGCAACGTATCGTTCTCATTCCGCGGCAACGATGCCGTGCGCGAGGCCATCCATTCGGTATTCCTCTATCACGCCATTCAGCGCGGCCTTTCAATGGGGATCGTCAATGCCGGCCAACTGGCCGTCTACGAGGATTTGCCCGATGCGTTGCGGGAACGAGTGGAGGACGTGGTGCTGAACCGGCGTCCCGATGCAACCGAACGGTTGATGGAAATCGCGGGAGACTATTCGGGCCAGGAGCGCAAGACCACCCAGGACACGGCTTGGCGCGACCAACCGGTCAACGCCCGTCTTTCCCACGCCCTTGTCCACGGAATCGCCGAATATGCCGCAGAAGACACGGAGGAAGCCCGGCAACAGTGTGACCGCCCCATCGAGGTGATCGAGGGGCCGCTCATGGACGGGATGAAGATCGTCGGCGACCTCTTCGGCGCAGGTAAAATGTTCCTGCCGCAAGTGGTCAAGAGCGCCCGCGTGATGAAGAAGGCGGTGGCCTACCTGATCCCCTTCATCGAAGAAGCGAAAGCGGCGGATGAAACCACGCGCACCAACGGAAAGATTGTCCTGGCCACCGTCAAGGGCGATGTCCACGACATCGGCAAGAACATTGTGGCGGTGGTTTTGCGCTGCAATAATTACGAAGTGATTGATCTGGGCGTAATGACCCCTTGTGCCCGGATACTGGAAACTGCACGGGCCGAACAGGCCGACATAATCGGCCTCAGCGGTCTGATCACGCCTTCGCTGGACGAGATGGTCCATGTCGCAGCGGAAATGACGCGGGAAAAATTCGATTGCCCGCTGCTGATTGGGGGCGCCACAACCTCCAAAGTACACACCGCCGTAAAAATCGAGCCGGCTTACGAACACGGGGTGATTCACGTCACCGACGCCTCGCGGGCCGTAGGGGTGGTCAGTCAACTGCTGAACCCGCAGCAGCGCGCGACATATTTGGCGGACGTCCGCCGGGACTACGCCACCATCCGCGAACGCCATCAAGGGCGCAAGGCGAAGGGCAACTGGCATTCTATTGAAACGGCGCGCGAACATCGCCACCCGACGGATTGGACGCAGTACACCCCGCCCCGGCCGCGCTTCCTCGGCGTACGAGCCTACCGCGACTACAACCTGGCTGCGCTACAAAACTATATCGACTGGACACCGTTCTTTGCCACCTGGGAATTGAACGGCTTCTATCCGCAAATCTTTGACGACCCGCAGGTGGGACAGGAAGCCCGGACACTGTTTGAGGATGCTCAACAGATGTTGCAGCGGCTCATAAACGAACGCTGGCTCAAGGCGCACGCGGTGGTGGGCTTCTTCCCGGCCAACACGATCAACGGCGACGACATTGAAATCTACACCGACGCAAGCCGGCAGCAGGTGCGCGGGGTGATTCACACCCTCCGCCAGCAGATGGTCAAACCGCCCGGCCGGCGGAATCAGTGTCTGGCTGATTTCATTGCGCCCAAAGAGAGCGGTGTCGCGGATTACATCGGTGGCTTTGCCGTCACCACCGGCCACGGTGTCGATGAGCAGGCGGCCCGGTTTGAGGCGGATCAGGACGACTACCAAAGCATCCTGCTCAAGGCACTGGCCGACCGTCTGGCTGAGGCCTTTGCCGAGCATTTACACGAGCGCGTCCGCCGCGAATGCTGGGGGTATGCACCCGACGAGGCACTGGATAACCATGCACTGATCAAGGAGCAGTATCGCGGCATTCGGCCGGCCCCCGGCTATCCCGCCTGCCCCGACCACACGGAGAAGGGACCCCTCTTCGACTGGCTCGAGGCCCCGCAACATACGGGACTCTCGCTCACGGAAAATTTTGCCATGTGGCCCACCGCCGCCGTGAGCGGCTACTATTTTTCCCATCCCGAATCGGCCTACTTCGGCATCGGCAAGATTCAGCGCGATCAAGTGGCCGACTACGCCCGCCGTAAAGGCATGGACCTCGCCACGGCCGAAAAATGGCTCTCGCCCATTCTGGGTTATGAGCCCTGACGCAATGGCCGGAGCGTGATGTGCCATGCGAGGTCATCGGCCTGTTGGGCGGTTACGGTGCGATCAGGCGCGTAGCCCGGCACCCAGATCACGCGTCCCCGACATTCGAGCAGCGGGATACGGCTGCGCTGTTCGCGCGGGATTTTCAAGTCGGTAAAGATATCCTGCAACTTGCGTGATCCGCGCATGCCCGGCGGCTGCAAGCGATCGCCCGGTTGCCAACGGCGCAGATAGAGATGGGCACGGCCTAACGCCGCCACCGCCAGATAGGTTTCCACTGACCCTTCGCCCCAACGACGACGCGGCGTGCGCTTGAATCCACGTATTTTTTTCAGTGTGGCCTGGACGCCCCACTCTGCCGCCACCGTCACGCCCGGTCGTTTCAATTTAAGACGTGAAGGGGTGGGTGTTGCGGGTCCTGCACCATGCCACTCCAGGCGGTCGTAGGTGCGGACCACCCAATCCGCTCCTACTGGTACCCGTGCTTGGCCGCGACGGGACGCTAGCAACTGCTCAACGCGTTCAATCGCCGCATAATCGAGCGTAGCCGCAGCGGCCGGTGCCCGGGCCGCGCACCAGTGCCAAAGCAAACGGCGGCGGCGCGCCAACGGCAGCGCCGCCACTGGCACCACCGCCAGCGCTGCTGCATGATCCGGCACACGGCAAGCAGCCCAATCGGTGGCCAGCAGCGTATGCAGCACGGCGTCATCGGCTTGCAACAAGTCAGCAGTCCGAACAAGGGCATCCTCAATGCGGGGATTGAAACGGTCGCGCAAGAATGGCAGCAGCTCGTGGCGCACCCGGTTGCGGCCATAAGCGGTATCCTGATTGGTCGCATCCTCGCGCCAGGGGTGTCCTTGCTGTTGCAAGGCTTGGCGCAACTGCTCTTTGGTGACACCCAGCAACGGGCGGACGATACGCAGACCGTCCTGTACTCCAGCGGGTCGGATCGCCGCCAGTCCGGTCAACCCACTGCCCCGCAACAGCCGTAACAGCACGGTTTCGGCCTGGTCATCGCGGGTATGGCCCAGCGCCACGCCATCGTAACCGTAGCGGCCCACACATTCACGGAAGAATCGTTGTCGCGTCGTGCGCGCCGCCATCTCGAACGACAAGCGTTGCGCCTGCGCCAAGGCCGGCACGTCGACCCGCTGCACGTGGCAGCGCAACCCGCATTGGCACGACAGTCGCCGGACAAAGGCCGCATCCTCATCCGCTGCGGCCCCGCGCAAGCCATGATGAAGGTGGGCCACTCCTAACGTCCAGCCGCGACGGGGCGCGACGACCACCAGCAGGTGCAGCAGCGCCACCGAGTCTGAACCACCCGAGACCCCGACCAGCAATCGGGTACTGGACGGCCAATCGACAGCGGCGAACACCGCCCGTGCCAAATGGGCCATTGCTTGATTCTTTCGTGACGGTTTCATCTGCGGGCATCCATCAACCAAACCTTAAAGGCCCCGACTATGCGCAGGGCCATCGCCACCCGTCGAGTTAAACCTGTACACCAAACCTTAAGGACTCTTCAGGCCATTGCCATTTGGTCCACCGGGAAAACAGCCGATTCTTGAGCGCGACGGCATACTGGACCTGAAAGAAGACGTCAACCGGAGCAACGCCCCTGCGCCGGGGTCATGGCAGACCCGTATGCAGAAGCGGCACAGCAGGAGCCATGTGTTCATTCCTTGACCCCGGCAACTGCAGAAAGGTATTTTGCAAGAGACATGAACGCATCCCACTCCCTCCCAACCTGGGCCCCGCAACTGGCCACGTTTCTGCGTCGTACGGACGAGGCGCAGGCCGTGATGTGGGATGATGGGCAGACCGAAATCTCGGTAGCGACGCTGGGTGCCGTGGACGAGCACAAATTGCGGGCCGCATTGGAAGCAACGCTCAATGCCGCCACGGAACCGCATCCGAAGAAGGAAGCCGATGTGGACGGTCTGCGCTTGCGACGCCTGCCGGAGCAGCACTTGCTGGAGAAGGATAAAGCGGGCGAGGCGATGGCTACGGTGTGGAACTGGCGGCGCATCCCCTGGCCGACGCCGGCGGAAGCGGCCGGACTGGATGAGGCGGAGGACGGTGAATGGCGCTGGCTGGCGGTGTTGGCCAGCTTGTGCGGTGTGTTCGGTATCGCCGGCTGGATCGTGGACCGGTTTCTATCGGCCCCGGTCTGGTTGCCGCCGACCCTCTACATCATTGCCATGATCGCCGGCGGCTGGGATGCGGCCAAAGATGCCGGCCCCAACCTGCTGCGAGGCAAGCTGGATATTCATTTTCTAATGCTGGCGGTGGCACTCGGTGCCAGCTTTATCGGCGCTTTCGGCGAAGGCGCCTTGCTGCTCTTCCTTTTCTCCATGGCCGGTGCCCTGGAACACTTTGCCCTCTACCGTACCCGCCGGGAGATTCATTCGCTTTTCAAGATCGCCCCCAAGACCGCCTGCCTGATTGATCAGGACACCGGTGAGGAGCGCACCGTAGGGGTCGACACCATACAAACGGACGACCGGTTACGCATCCGGCCGGGCGATGTGTTTCCCGTGGACGGCGTAGTGGAACAAGGCGACAGCGCCGCCGACGAGGCGTCGCTGACGGGCGAGGCGCACCCGGTAGGCAAAGGCCCGGGTGACGAGGTGTATAGTGGAACGCTTAATCTATGGGGCGCGGTCGAAATCCGCTGCACGCGCCCGGCCAGCCAGAGTTCGTTACAGAAGATCATCCATCTCATCCAGGACGCTCGACATCTGCGTGCGCCCAGCCAGCGCTTTACCGACCGGTTTGGCCCCAAATACACCTGGGGCGTCTTGATGGCGACCGCCATCATGTTTTTCGTCTGGTGGTTGGGGTTTGGCGTGGCCCCGTTCGTGAATACGGATGCCGGTTTTTCGGCCTTCTACCGGGCCATGACCTTGCTGGTGGTGGCCAGTCCCTGTGCGTTGGTCTTGTCGATTCCCTCTGCCATTCTGGCGGCGATTGCCTGGGGGGCGCGCCATGGCATCCTGTTCCGCGGCGGGGCGGCAATTGAGGGCATGGCCGGGGTGTCCGCAGTGGCCTTGGACAAGACAGGTACATTAACCACGGGGGATTTGCGCGTGGTGGCGGTGGAGAGTTTTCCTGCAGGACGCGAACGGGAAGTGGCGGAGCGGGCCTATGCACTGGAACAGAAGGCCAACCATCCAATCGCACGCGCAATCGTCACCTATGGTGAGGAACAAAAACTACCGTTGCGGACGGTAGCCGAATTCCGATCGCTTACCGGCAAAGGCGTGCAGGCGGCAGTGGATGCCGAGCAGTGTTTGCTCGGACGCCGCGAGATGCTGGAAGAGGGGCCTCTGCGAGAGTGGGCCCGACAACTCCCCCCGCCCCCCACAGGTCTATCGGAAGTCTGGTTCATCCAAGGCACACTGCTCGGCCGCATTCTCCTCGAAGACCAAATCCGCCCGGAATCGGCGGAGGTGTTGCAACGGCTGACGCGGGCTGGCCTACAGGTGATTATGCTAACCGGCGACCGGGAAGAGGCGGCGCAGGCGGTCGGGCGCTCCCTCGGCGGAATCGATGTCCGGGCCGGTTTAAGTCCAGAAGACAAAGTCGCGGCCATCAAGGATTTGCATAACATGGGTCAGCGGGTAGCGATGGTTGGTGACGGGATCAACGACGCCCCGTCCCTGGCTGCGGCTGACATCGCCGTGGCAATGGGCGCCAGAGGCAGCGATGCGGCATTGGAACAGAGCGATCTGGTCTTGATGGATGACAAGATTGAGAACTTCTTTGCCGCGTTTCAGCTTAGCCGGCGGGCGCGCCGGATAATTCGCCAGAATATCACCCTGTCACTAGGTACGATCGTGCTGATGGTAGGAGCGGCGATGGGCGGCATCGTCCCGATCACCATCGGGGTATTGGCCCACGAGGGCTCAACGGTACTGGTTTGCCTTAACAGTCTGCGGTTACTGAAGTAGGTTGGGTGCTGTGAAACTTGAAATAGAGCGGAAATTTATGGTGCGCGGAACCGGTTGGCAGACAACGGGTCCCCGCCACATGGAGCAAGGGTATCTAGCCCGTACGCCGGGTGTGAGTATACGGGTGCGCAAAAGCGCACCGCATGCCTGGCTCAGTGTCAAGGCCACGCGCCAGGGGATCACCCGCGAGGAATTCGAATATGCCATTCCGGTGCCGGATGCCGACGCGCTGTTGACGCTATGCGGTGGCCACCGTGTTGAAAAGCGGCGCCACGTTATCCGACACGAAGGCGACGTGTGGGAAGTGGATGAATTCCTAGGGGCCAACACCGGTCTGGTCGTCGCGGAAATCGAGCTGGAAGACCCGCAGCAGCCATTCGTACGGCCTCCTTGGGTGGGCCGCGAAGTGACCGATGACGCCCGCTACTATAACGCGAACCTGGCCCAGACCCCGTTCACGGCGTGGCGGTAACTTTTTTGGTCCCTCAGCTGTACCCCTTCGACAATACGTGCGGATCAGCAGCCGGTCCCGTGGTAGATAAAGCCGATGGCTTCCATCTCGGACCTATCGAGCAGATTACGCCCATCAAAAATAAAGGCCGGCTTGACCATTCGCTCGTATATACTTCGCCAGTCGGCTTCCTTAAACTGATCCCAATCGGTCAACAGCGCCACGGCATGGGCGTCCGTACAAGCCGCATCAAGCGATGCGGCGGCGGTTAGGTGCTCGGCATTGATCTCAGCCGGGCGTGAATCCAATGCGTTCAAGTCAGTCCACATTTGCTCGCTGGTCACCTTGGGATCGTAGGCGCAAATACGCGCCCGCTCGTGAATCAAGTAATCGGCGATATAGATAGCCGAGGATTCCCTGGAATCGTTGGTATCCTTTTTGAAGGCCCAACCGAGGAAAGCGATCTTTTTATCGGCTACGTTATTGAATAGCGCCGCCACCAGTTTACGCGCGAACCGCGCGCGCTGGTGATCGTTCAACCGGATCACCTGCTCCCAATACTCAGCCACTTCCGACAGCCCGTAGCTGCGCGCGATGTAGATCAAGTTCAATATGTCTTTCTGAAAACACGATCCACCAAAACCGGCCGACACTTCCAGGAATTTGGGGCCAATCCGGCTATCCATGCCGATGGCCCGCGCCACTTCCCGCACATCCGCATGGGTCTTCTCACACAGCTCCGCCATGGCATTGATGGACGACACCCGCTGGGCCAAAAACGCGTTAGCCGTCAATTTTGACAGTTCCGACGACCAGACATTGGCAGTAAGAATACGCTCGCGCGGCACCCAATGGGCATAGATATCGACCAATACCTGAACGGCAGCGGCATCCCGCTTCATATCGCCACCGATAAGGATCCGGTCGGCATGCAACAAATCCTCGATCGCTGTTCCTTCCGCCAGAAACTCAGGATTCGACAACACCTGAAAATTGGTGCCGCTACCGGTGTGATCCAAGATCTCCTTGATCGTAGCCGCCGTCCGCACCGGGACCGTCGACTTTTCCACGATAATCTTATCTTCTTTAGCCACGGCGGCGATGGTGCGAGCGCAGGACTCAATAAACTTAAGATCAGCCGCCATCCCCTTGCCCATCCCATAGGTCTTGGTAGGCGTGTTTACCGATATAAAGATCAGCCCAGCTGCGGCAATAGCCGCTTCAACGTCGGTCGAAAAAAACAGGTTGCGACCTCGGGTCGCCAGCACCAGTTCAGCCAAACCCGGCTCGTACACCGGGAATTGGGACGGGTCATCGGCGTTCCACGCCGCAATGCGGTCGGCGTTGTTATCCACCACGGTAACACGCCACTCCGGACACCTGGCCGCAATAACCGCCATGGTCGGCCCGCCCACATAGCCCGCTCCGATACAGCAGATTTTTTTCACTCTAGCCCCCTTACAGGCACAATCCGGCACGCATGCCACGTGAAGGTTAGCGGATTAACGGCGCATGGATCAACCAAACGGCATGGGGTCCGTTGACTATTCAGCTGATTCCGGCTTTTCCTTGGACGGAGCGGGAACATGATTCACCCATTCCAGCAAAGCCATTTCTGAACTGTCGCTTACGCGCTGGCCAAGTTTCATGATACGGGTGTAGCCGCCCGCGCGGTCCCCGAAGGCCGGTGCGACATCATCAAAGAGATGCTTGACCACCTCCTTGCGGCGCAAGCGCGACGCTGCCAGACGACGCGCGGCCAACGTATTCTTCTTGCCGAGTGTGACCATTTTTTCCGCCAGACGACGGGCGGCTTTGGCCTTTGGCAGGGTCGTCTTGATGCGCCCGACCTTAATGAGATTGCATACCAAGTGCGCAAGCAGCGCTTCGCGCTGCGCCGTGTTGCGCCCCAGCTTATTTATAGTTCGTTTACGATGACGCATGGTCCTACTCTCTTACGTGAAGGTTGATGGGGACTTAATCTTTCGGTGGCCGCAAGACATCCTCGTTGAACTGCATGCCCAGCCCCAAGCCCATCTCAATCAATTTAGCTTTGATTTCGTTGAGTGATTTCTTGCCGAAGTTACGGTATTTGAGCATCTCCGCCTCGGTCTTCTGGGCCAGCTCGCCTACGGTAACAATGTTGGCATTGTTGAGGCAATTCGCCGCTCGCACGCTGAGCTCGATTTCATTGACACTCATGGCCAATTTACGCCGCAGCTCTTCGCGCTGTTCGTCTTGCTCCGCTTCTTCCTTTTCAAACACGACCGTATCTTCATCGTAGTTGACAAAGACATCCAAGTGATGCCGGAGGATCGCGGCCGCCTGTGTCAGCACATCATCCGGGGTCAACCGCCCATCGGTCCAGATCTCCAGAATGAGTTTATCGTAGTCGGTACGACGCCCAACCCGGGTGTTTTCCACGCTGAACTTAACGCGACGCACCGGTGAAAAGAG
>SLLF01000362.1 GCA_007134175.1 Kiritimatiellia bacterium
CGAGACCGTGCTGGACGCGTTTCCGGCTTGCCGGGTACTGGAGGTGCAGCCGAATGCCGGCGTGGCCGGTGGATTCAATGCCGGCATTCAGCATGCGCTGGAGCAGGGCGCGGATTACGTCGTGCTGCTGAACAACGATACAACGGTCGATGCACACGTGATCGAAAACCTGGTCGCCGCCGCCGATCCGGCCAGCGGGATGGTGGTGCCGAAGATCTATTACTATGACCATCCCGATACGGTCTGGTCGGCCGGATCCCTCTTTCGCCGGTTTCCCCCAGTGGTTTACATGCGGAAAACGCGTGGACCGGACGATGGCCGTTTCGACGAACTGCGGGACATCGATTTTGCCACCTTCTGCGTTATCATGTTGAGTCGACCGATGCTGGAACGCGTCGGATTACTCGATCCCGACTACCACTTCCTCTACGAAGACTACGACCTTTGTCTGCGCGCCCGCACGGCGGGCTTCCGTATTCGCTACGCGCCCCGGGCCCGGGTATGGCACAAGATTTCCAAGACCACCGGTGCCGGCACGCCTAACCCAAAATTCTGGCATACATACGGCCGTAGTGAATCCATTTTTCGCCGCAAGTTCCGGTACCACCGCTGGCTGACCGGCTGGACACATACCATCTATATTGTGCTGCGCTTCCTCTACGAAGGCAACGGGTACGGCCTGAAACCCTATGTGCAGGGGTGGTGCCAAGGGCGACGGGACGAGCTGCATCCTCCGCCGTGTCTGGGCGATCCACAGGTAGCCCGGGGCCAGGTGCGCCGCTGATTGTGCGGAAATGGGCCCACTGTCGGTGTCCTCGACTTGACCCCCTCAAGTGATCGTGCTATCAATTTGCGCATGAAGACTAAATTGATATCGATTGGTGCCCGGTTGGGTGTGGTGGGCAGCGTGGGATGTTTGCTGCTGCTGTTGACCGGGTGTTTGGAATACGACGACACGTCCTCGCCGTCCACGGTCACCCAGGCCCCGCCGCCGCTGGAACAGGTTCCGGCGGCTGAAGGGACACCTGAGTCGGAAACGGAAGCGGCACCTCCGCCGGCCGCTCCTATTGGTGGGGCGGACGTGTTCCGCTATGAACCTGGCCCCACCAGTACCCGCATCTATGTGCCGCGCCAGTTCGGCATGTGGAATTTGAGCATTGTTTCCTTGCGGCCGCACGTGCAGTTGTGGGGCCCGACAAGGACGAGTGCTTACCCCGTGGTAATCCCCATTGGCGGCGCGGAGTTTGCGCGGCGGGCGAGTAGCGTTTCGTCGGGGCCGGGTATTTTGATCCATGCCAAAACATCTCACGAACGCACGGGCAATCAAGCCGATGCCACGTGGCGTATTCCCGATCCCACCCGTTCCTATGTAGGGGATGAGACCCGGGTGCAGCCAGGTGAACGCCCGCACTAGACGGACGCGACAGGATTCGTAGACCAATGGCGATGCAAGGCCCGGCGGGCACCGGCAATAACTAGGCGGAGGGCTATGCCAACAATGAAGGCAGTGATTCTGGCAGGTGGATTCGGGTCGCGCATGAGCGAAGAGACCACTGTACGCCCCAAGCCCATGGTGGAAATCGGGGACCGCCCGATCCTCTGGCACATCATGAAGAACTACGCCGCTTACGGAATCCGCGATTTTGTTATCTGTCTCGGCTACAAAGGGCATATGATCAAGCAGTTCTTCGCCGATTACCATTTGCTGGTTGAAGATTTGTGTTGTGACCTTGGCAGCCATACGACCCGTGTAATCTCCAACCGTGCGGAGCCATGGCAGGTTACGCTAGTGGAGACCGGGGAAGCCACGCAAACCGGTGGCCGGCTGAAACGGGTGCGCGATCACGTGGGTGAGGCGACGTTTTGCATGACCTATGGCGATGGGGTTTGTGACGTGAATATTAATCAGCTGGTCGAGTTCCACCGCCAGCAAAACGTGCTGGCCACGGTGACGGCGGTGCAGCCACCGGGCCGCTTCGGCTACTTTAATCTGCCCGGCAACCGGACCACGATCGAGCGGTTCCGGGAAAAACCGCAAGGTGACGGGGCGTGGGTCAATGGCGGTTTTTTCGTTCTGGAACCGGGCGTCTTTGATTACATTGAGGATGACCTGACCCGCTGGGAGATCGAGCCGCTGGAGACCTTGGCGGCCCAGGGGCAATTGGCCGCCTTTCGCCACCCTGGTTTCTGGCAGTGCATGGATCATTTGCGCGATAAGATTGACCTCGACCGGCTGTGGGCCGAAGGCCAGGCCCCGTGGAAGGTGTGGTGATGGATCCGTCTTTCTGGCAAGGCAAACGCGTCTTGTTGACCGGGCACACCGGGTTCAAAGGAAGCTGGCTCGCCTGTTGGTTGCAGCGGCTGGGGGCCCGGGTAACCGGTTTGGCCCTCCCGCCGCACACCGATCCCAACCTGTTCGATAAGACCGTGGCGGGGTGGCCGGATATGCAGTCGCTGATCGGTGATATTCGGAAGGCCGACGTGGTCGCCGATGCGTTTACCCGGGCGGAGCCCGACGTGGTATTCCATTTGGCGGCTCAGGCCCTGGTGCGCTCCTCGTATCAGCAGCCTGTCGAGACATTCGACACCAACGTCATGGGAACGGTTCATGTTTTGGAAAGCGCTCGTCGGTCTGAATCCTTGCGCGCACTGGTCGTGGTCACCAGCGATAAGTGTTACCGGAACCGCGAATGGTGCTGGGCCTACCGTGAAAACGAGCCCTTGGGGGGATATGACCCCTATTCGGCCAGTAAAGGGTGTGCCGAGCTGGTGACGGCTGCCTATCGCGCCTCGTTTTTCGAGGATGTGGACGGGGCGGGCGTGGCCACCGCCCGGGCGGGCAACGTTATCGGGGGAGGGGATTGGTCGGAAGACAGGATCTTGCCTGATGCGATCCGGGCCTGGCAGATGGGACGCACGCTATCAGTGCGGAATCCTGAATCCGTTCGTCCATGGCA
>SLLF01000267.1 GCA_007134175.1 Kiritimatiellia bacterium
CAGGCTCACCCGATGGTGGTGGGGGCTGTCTGCATTGGGGCCAACTATCCCAGAACAGCCCGCAGCAGGCAAGTCGGGAGTAACGCAGGCAGGGAAGGTCAAGTCGTTGTACCATCCACCCAGCGGCTTTCCCCGTTGACGGTCACCGGGAAAGAAGGGATTCCGTTCTGACCGGCATGGATGCGGCTGATCAGCAGATTGACCGCCTGCTCGCCCAACGCGTCCCAACGCTGGTCGACACCGCTTACCTCTTTTTCGCTAGGGTGCAGATGCAGCGACGTGTATTTACAGGATTGGGGTAAACGCGGCAGCATGGTGCGGTAGGCATAGGACGGCACGAGCAAGGCGTCCAGCCTGTGCTGCTTGACCCAGGCTAACAGGTCATCATCGGTGCGCATATCATCCGACGTCACCTGGACAGGGATGCCGCAGCGGCGACAGGCCGTAGCAAACGAAGCCTCCAGGGCGTAGTTGACCCGCTGTTCCCTTTCAGTGGTGTGGATGAGACCCATACGCCGATAACCCCTATCATACAGGCATTGGACGGCCAGGGTGCCGCTGTTGAATTGATTGTTGCTGACGCAATCCAGCCGGGGGACCGCCAACGAGTGTCCCAAGGCCACGGCGGCAAAACGATTCCAGGTTAAATCGAGCGCCGTGGCGGGTTTTTGCAGGGGTCCGATCAGGATTCCTTCAACCCCCCGGTTCCAGAGAATGCGGCTGAGTTTTGGTCCCGGCATAGCGGGAGAAAGAAGAAATTCTTTTAACTCATAGCCCATGGCGCGCGCTTGGCGTTGCGCCCCATGCCAGCAACTGATGTCCTTGTCGGTTCCCATCTCGCAAAAGGGGCTGGGATGATCCGTCACAAACGCCAGGACCGGGGCGTGCCCGCGTCGGCCTTTTGGCAGCTGAGCCATCATGCGGGCTACCACCGGATCGCGCCGGTAGCCCAACGTATCCGCCAGCGCTTGGATACGTTGCCGCGTGGCCGGTGACAGGCGATGGTCATTCCGCAGGGCCAGCGAAACCGTTGCCGTCGAGACTCCGGCCCGCAGCGCCAACTCCCGCATAGTTATGTCGTTCGCTGCCATAAGAAACACCTCTTGTCTGGGAGAACATGGAGATCCGGTGAACGCGTACGTTGACCGAACGCGTCCATGTAAGCGTCGTCCGTTCTCTCATGCCTGAAAACCCGGTAAGGCCCAGACGCCCCGCTGAAACCTGGAAACCTAACACGGAAAGCGGCGCTTGCTGCGGGGTTGCAAGCGTCGCTTCCTGATAGTTAATCTGCCGCCTTGATGGCGTCCCAGATGCGCGTGTACAACCGATTGACTTCGCCGAGATCTTCGATGACTTCGCTCTTGGCCAGGATGTGCGGTGTGAGGTTGATGGCGGGATTTTCCAGTAACTCGGGATCGATCAATTCATAGGCGCTCACGTTAGGGCAGAGGAAAAATACGTATTCGGTGTTCGCCGCCGCTACTTCGGGGCGATGCAGGAAGTTGATAAACGCATGCGCCAGCTCAGGTTGCCGTGCCCCGACGGGTATGACCATTTCATCCAGCGCAATGGAGACCCCTTCTTCCGGAACGATGTAGACGACCTGCTCGTTTTCTTCCATGACCTGCATGATGTCGCCGTTGTAGCCGTGCACGAGCAGGAATTCGCCGGAGGCAATCCCATTCTTGTATTGTTCGTTCTCGAATTTGGCGAGGTTGCGCTTCCAGCGGATGACCACATCGCGCGCGGCCTCCAGCTCCTCTATATTGCGGGTGTTAAGGCTGTAGCCAAGGTATTTGAGCGCGGCCCCGATGGTCTCGCGCATGTCATCCAGCATGGTCATGCGGCCGCGCAGATCTTCACGGTCCAGCATGGCCCAGGTCGGCTCCACGTTTTCCACCCGGTCGGCCCGGTAGGCGAGGCCGGCGTTGCTGATCATGTAGGGCACGGCATATACGCATTCCTTGTCGGCGGCCATCGACAGATAGGCCGGATCCAGATGCTCGATGTTGGGTATCAGCGCATGATCGAGCGGTAACAGCATGTCGTGCTGGACCATGATCTGCACCATGTAGCTGCTGGGAAAGATGACATCATAGCCGGTAGCTCCGGCACGCAACCGGGCGAACATCGCTTCGTTGGAATCGAAGGTGTCGATAACCACGCGACAATTGAACTCGCGTTCGAATTGCCGGACCAGGGCGGGCTTGATGTAGTCCGCCCAATTATAGACGTGCAGGACCGGTCGTCGTTGCCCGCAACCGGTGACCAGCCCCGCCAACATAAGACACCCCGCAATACGTTTAAGCCATTTCATCGCTGCTGCTACCCTCCGTTAAGTGTTGGACCATCCACACGACGAGGAAGGTAACCAACAACAGGATAGTGGACAAGGCATTAATAATTGGCGGCGATCCATGCTTGATCATGCTGTAGATCTGGATGGGCAGGGTGGTGGCGCCGGGTCCCGTGACAAAAAAGGTGATAACAAAGTCGTCGATGGACAAGGTAAAGGCCAGCAATCCGCCGGCGGCAATGCCGGGTGCCAGCAGCGGCAACAGCACGCGCCAGGTCGCCGTCCACCAGTTGGCACCCAGGTCCTGGGCGGCCTCGATGACGGAGAAATCAAAATCCTGGAGGCGGGCCAGCACGACCATGGCCACGTAACTGACACAAAATGAGGTGTGCGCCAGGAAAATGGTGAACAGGCCCAACTGCACCCCGAGGGCCACAAAGAAGAGCAACAGGCTCATGCCCATGAGGATGTCCGGGACTACGAGCGGCGTGTAGATTAGCGTGTAATGCACGCGTTGCAGCCGACTGTGGTAACGGTGCAGCGCGAAGGCCGCGACGGTGCCGAGCACCATCGAGACCAGCGTGACGCCCACCGCCACGACCAATGTGTTGCGCAAGGCATGCCAAATGTCCCGTTCCGTGAACAGCCGAATGTACCA
>SLLF01000145.1 GCA_007134175.1 Kiritimatiellia bacterium
CGCTGCCTTCCAAACGGATGTTGACCTGCGAGCCGACGGTTAAATCCTCGTCCGTCCGGTTGCCGATCGTTCCGCCGTCGAACTCAATACGGCGAACGGTCAGAGCATTGCCCGTGCCACCCGTGCCGCCTTCAATGATTTGTTCCGCCCGTAAAACGGCCTCGTCGGCCAACAGAATGCGTCCCGCAACCGGCGACACGCTAGCATCGTCCAAATCCCCCAAGGTTATGTTTTCCGCCAGCATTTCCGCAGTACCGGAAAGTTCGATACGCCCCTGATAGCGAAGAGGGTCATCATTGTTCGGGTGAAGGGCGTTGTTCCGTGCGCGTCCCAATAAGGCGTTGCTTACGTCCAGCGTGCCCTTATCCAATTGGATGAGGGCCAGCGCCGTGCCGATATGAGCGGATGTGGCCCGCGCATCGCCCATGTTCAGGTCGCCGAGCAGGAGGTCCGCGTCCCCTCCCCGCAAATCCAGTTCCGCTTCAGTTGTGGTTGATCCACTGCCCATGCGCCAAGCCATATTGACGTTGGCCCGCCCTATGCCGTCCATGCTGCGGATGGTTACCGCCGGGTCGGTCAATCCGGATTGAAACCGGATGATGCTCTCGGAGTTGTTCTGGTTGTCCGACATTACGAAGGTGTTTATGTTCAAGGTGTTTTGCGTGCCCAGCTCCAGTAAACCGTCTTTGCCCCAATAACCGATTCGCAATTGACCCGCGGTGAGCGTATTGGTTTGGGCGAGCGCCCAATGGGCGCTGCCCCAAGGCCCGGTCTCCCCCACATGAAAGCGCTGGGCCGTTGCCGAAAAGGTGGCCAAGTCACTGAAGTCCAGTCTTGTATGCTGGTGTCCCGAAAGATTGACGTGCTGGCGGCCCACATGGAAGACCGCACTGGCGTTGTCGTAGGCAAGGGTGCCACCGCCGGTAAAATGCACTACCGTCTCGTTGGTTGCAGAACCGCCCAGATTACCGGTGAACCCCGTGATGTTCAGTGTGCGGTCCGCGTTGATCTGGACGGTATGCGTGTTGTTGGAGGTGTTTTGGAAATCCAGGAGGCCCACCGAGTAATTGGCATCCACGATACTGGTGACGGTCCCGGCAGTGGCGTGAGCGCCGCTATCGCCGAATAAAATATTCTTGCCTGCCGGGTCCGCGTTATCCGACCAGTTCCCGGTCGTGCTCCAGTTCAAGTCCGGAGATTCAGCCCCCGTCCAATCGGCGGCATCGGCACCGACCACACCGAATCCCAAGGCCCAGACGAGCACCACATAGACACCCATCGATTTCACCACATTGATCCGCTCACTATTCATATTCATGAGTTGTGCTCCTATTAGTTTGCATATCTCTCGCCGTGCCCAGCAGTTTGGCAGGTTGGCCTGACAAATGAAAGGGGCTTTTTTGCGCAGTCCAAAGCCTTTTTTGCGAAGTCTGTCATGAGGCCTCCTGGACCGTTATGAAAAAGGGTGAGGCGTGGGCGAGGATGGGGCGCGGCAGGTCCGGCGAGCTTTCGGCTTCGGCGGTTACGCTGTACCAGTGCGTGCCGGGTCCCGGGTCGTCCACCCATTCCAGTTCCTGCGTTGGGCTGTCAACCTCCCGCCAGCCCAGCACCTCGCCGTCCCTCAGCAGTGTAGCGCGGGTGATCGGGCGCGCGCACGATAGCCAAGCCTTGATGTGAACCTCCCGGCCTTTGGGGGCGATTCCCGAGCCGATCGGTTGCCCTTCGCATTCCGCCCAGATGGCGCATTTCCCGTTCGACATGGTGATGGTCCGCCGGTTCCACAAGGCACTCCAGACGGCTTCCGGTGTAAGCTCATCCACCCAGAATCCGGTCAATCCCAAGTGATTGCGTACGCTGTTCGGATTGCTGTGGTCGGTTCCACCCACCAGGCCGATGCGACAACCGGCATTGAGAAAGTTGCGCGGAAAGGCGGGCAGGCCATCTGCTCCACTCATCAATACGTTGCCGCGCAATTGCATCGCTTCCATGGCCGGCTCGATTTCCGGCATGTGCGTGGTGACGACCTCGGGCGAACGCGTGTCCCAGCGGCCTTCCCCGCCGCCGTGGAAGTGGCGCAGACAGGCGACTTCACGGTTGGGGAATTGCCGTTTCACTTCGGTCAGAATCGCTTCCAGGGAGCAATGCCGCAGATAGATGGCGCGTACGCGCGTGAAGACCTCCCGGTCCGGGGTGTAGAAATTGGTATCGTGGCCCAGCGACCACGGCTCCGTGCCGTAGAGCACGATGCCGTCACGGCCAGCCTCGGCCTCGAGCTGGTCCAGATAGTAGGTGAACTCGGCATCGCTCATCATCGTGGTGTGTTCACCGCAGGTAAACACCTTGGACCCCAGCACGTCGCGCTGAAACCGTAAATTCTCGCTGCGGGTGCCGTCGATCCCCGCAATGCACTTGGACCAGAGCGTGTGCTGATGTAGATCGCCCCAGATCAAATGGCGCGGGGCGCTGTCCGGCGCGAAGCGCGGCGGCTCTGGAGCGAGGTCACGCACCCCGAGGCTGATGGCGTAGTGGTCCTGCGTGTGGTTGGGCAGACAGGCCACCGGTCCGAGATCGGTGTCGGACGGCAACCGTTCCAGCGAGACCCAGGTCCGGTGCACGCGGCCCGGCATGCAGCGTGGCTCCCGGCCTTCACGAAGGTCCTCCGGCGTCAAGGGCGGCCGGTGTTCGCAATTCGTGAAGCCGACGCACCAGTCGCTGCCGACCGGCACGATGGCGTAGTCCACTTCCGGCAGTTGCTGGTGGCGGCTGATGCGAGCAGGCAGCGTCCAGTTCCGTCCGTCGAACCGGATCACCTCCAGGTGCCACGCGAAGGGTCGCGGGGCACAGTAGATAAAGCGGCGGAACGTCACCGCAGGCCTGCCGCCGGTCAACACCACACGCGGCTGCACGGCGGGTTCGTTCA
>SLLF01000161.1 GCA_007134175.1 Kiritimatiellia bacterium
CCACGCAGGCAAAATGCCGCCAGTCCAGCGGCAACCGGGTTTCGGCGTGCCGCAAGGGGCCGATGATCACTCCTTCGATCCCGCGATTGCGCAGAATCCGGGAAAGCCGCGCCGCGGACATCTTGCCTGTCACCTGAAACTCCTCCAAGCGATAGCCCAACTCCTGAGCGCGTTGCGCCGCGCCCCGATAGGAGGAGACATCAACCTCGGAACGCAAGCTTTCCATGGGCTTGGGGTGATCGGTGACAAACGCCAACAGGGGGGAATGCATGCGCCTCGAGCGGGGCAACTGGGCCATCAGGCGCGCCACCACCGGATCGCGCCGATAGCCCATTTGCGCCGCCAGGGCCTGGATGCGCTCGCGGGTCGCGGCCGAAACAGTCGTTTGGTTGCGCAGGGCCAGGGACACGGTCATGGGGCTGACGTCGGCCGCGAGGGCGATGTCGCGCAAGGTTGGGGTCGAATTCTTCATGCTGTGTCCCGTGTTTATACTGTATAGTCAATATATGATTGTTTAAGCGTCGAGATGCAAGCAGATTGTATTGGCGCAGCGGGGTTCGGGTTTTCCGGGCCGCGGGCACCGAAGAGCGCGGGGTGCGTGATGGACAGTCAGCGAGGGGAAAGGAGACAAGCGATGCGGCTTAAAAATGACCGTGGTGGAGTATGTGGCGCATGAAAGCACCTCATATCATCCTTTTGACCGCCGACCAGATGCGTTTTGATTGCCTGTCGTGTTACGGCAATTTGAACGTGCGGACGCCGCATCTTGATGCCTTGGCGGCCGAAAGCGTGGTATTCGACCGGGCTTATTGCGCGACGCCGCTGTGCGTGCCGACGCGCACCTGCATCGGGACGGGGTTGTGGCCCCACAGCACCCGGGCCATCATCAACAGCAATCCGGCCTATCCCAGGGAGAACATCTGGGGGCGTTTGGGACCCGAGTATCCGACCTTTTATGAGCGCCTGGATGAAGCCGGCTACGCCATTAGCCACGTGGGGATTCAGCACATTCACGGCGAGCCGCCGCTCGAGGCGCGCGTGCCCCGCGCCCACATCACCGATAGTCGGGACCACGAAGATTATATGCGAAACCTGGGGCTTTCCCCCACCTACGAAACCGACCTGCGCGTGCCGGTGCCGGATTTCGACAACGGTCGCCTGGTGGCCAAACCGCGGTGGGTCTCGCCGCGCCTGGCCGCGCCGTATCCCCATGATCCGGAGCACTTCAAGGACTTCTGGTTCACGCGGCGCATGGAAGCGCAGATTGCCGCCGGCGATCCGTCCCGGCCCAATGCGTTCATCTTCCAGGGGTGGGCGCCGCGTCCGCCTTTCTTTGTCCCGGAGCCCTATTTCAGCATGTACCGGCCGGAGGAGATCGAGTTGCCGGAGAATGTGGGGCAGTGGTATGACGGCATGCCGCCCACTATTTTGTTGGGCAGTGGCGGATACCGCGGCAGTCATATGCAGCGCGAAGATTGGCGGCCCGTCTGGGCGGCCTACTTCGGGTTGGTGACCTTGGCGGACGCCTGCCTGGGGCGGGTTATCCAGGCCCTGAAAGCCAAGGGAATCTGGGATGAGGCCCTCGTGATCTTTACCATGGATCATGGCGAGGCGATCGGATCGCACCGCATGTTCGAGAAGATGACCATGTATGAGGAATCGGCCCATGTGCCGCTCTTCGTTAAACCGCCGGGGGGCGCCCGGTCGGGACGCCGCAAGCAACTGGTGGGGCATGCGGACCTCGCGCCGACAATCTGTGACTACGCCGGCGCGCGCCCGCTCGATCCTTGCTGGGGAGAATCCTTGCGGCCCCTCGTGGACCGGCCGGACCACCCCGGGCGACCGGCGATCTTCTGCGAGTTCAACGGCGATCAGGCCCGCGCCTATCCGCAGCGGGCCATCATTTCCGGCCGCTACAAATATATACATCACTTCTGTGCCGATCCGGAGCTCTACGACCTCGAGGCGGACCCCCAGGAAACCCGGTCTCTCGCCAAGGATCCGGCCCACCAGGAACGCTGCCGATCCTTGCGGGGGGAACTTGCGGAATGGATGCGCGCCACCGACGACATCTTGGATGTGGAGCGCGATGCGGAATTCACCCCGGCCGATTGGGCCCGGATCACACGCTAGCTGGAGACCCGCATGTTCTGGACACCCAAAGGCAAACATCTAGGCGACCCCACCATTATTTGCGTCGGGGCGACGTATCATTTGTTCGCGGAATGTCGGCCGTTGAGTTGGTCGGGCGGAACCGGCGAGTCGTTTGCCGGAATTACCACCGTCTGTCATGCCGTTTCCGAAGATTTACGGCATTGGCGCGAGTTGCCGGTGGCCCTCGAGTGCGGCGCGCCCGGCGCTTTCGATGCCTACTCGATCTATCACATGGATGTCTTTCTGCATGAGGGCCGCTGGTACATGTTCTACACCGGCCTGGACAAAGGCGGGCCGGGTGAACAGCAGTCCATCGGGCTGGCGACCTCTGGCGATGGCTTGACCTGGACCAAACACGCGGCCAATCCGATTCTGCGGGCGGATCCGCGCTGGTATGAGCAGGCCATTCCGCGCGAGGCCACCTACCAGGAGAAGGACTTCGGCCGGTTGTGGTTTCGCGATCCCTGCGTGGTGCGCCTGCCGGACGGACGCTTCGGCATGATCGTAACGGCTCGGGATATCCGGCAACATCCGGACGTGCGCGCCTGTCTGGCCTGGGCGGTTTCCGACGACCTGCTCCATTGGGAGCCCCGGCCCCCTATCTATAGTCCGGGCCGTTTCCACACGATCGAAACGCCCTCGATCTTTGAGCACGACGGCCGCTGGTACATCCAGTTCATGACCGCGCCCCATTGGGGTACGCCGCTGCTGATGA
>SLLF01000009.1 GCA_007134175.1 Kiritimatiellia bacterium
CCAAAACGATCGGCGGCTTCCGTCGTGGCAGCCGCCACGCGGCCCGCCTCGACGATCTGGGGAAGCTTTGTGGCTTGCAGGCCGCAAGCGGCCAAGGCGGCCGCCCACCACGCGCCCTCCTTCATCGAATACAACCCGCTCATGGCGGCCCAGTTATCGTCGCAGGCGTATTGTCCGGTTAGCTGCCAAAGAATAAACGACGGCAATGCTACGATACGCATGTCAGCAGACCACCACTCCGGTCGCATGTCCCGTAAATGCCGGAGCTGGCAAAGTTGCAGGGCGGGCGAGAGCACGGGAAAGCTGGCGTGCTCCGCTACCTCGCCCAACCGGTCGTCCTGCTGAAGCGTGGTGCAGGCCGCACCGGCACGACGGTCAAGCCACGAAATGAACGGCATCACCGGATCACCCGCCCCCGTGCCCAGCGTGAATGTCTGTGCCTGGCTGGTAAGGGCCACTGCCCGCAGCTTGGCCGTGTCCAGGCCCACGAGCGCTTGCGTTACTGCTTGGCGTACGGCAGTCGTAACCTCGTCCGTTGCGAGCTCGACTTCCCCTCCAGATCCGTGACGGTACTTCAGCTTACATGAACCCGATCCGATGCAAGCCAACTGGTCGTTATACACACCGGCCTTGAAACTGGTCGAGCCGAGATCGATCGCCAGAATCATCTCACGCCTCTCCCGCCGCATCCGCCATAAGCGCCAGCAGTGCTTCCACCATGCGTTCGCCCGATTCCGGGGTGAACATGCTTAGCCCGGCCTCGTAACCGGTTGCACCCGGCGTGGTGATGTAGCCCTGCAATTCACCATTGGCCATGCTCGCCGGAAACACGGGCCGCGTCGACCGTTGCTTTATTTCCAAACTGTATTCGACAAACCATTCGCCCGGCAGTCCCGCGACAAAGGCTTCACCCACCTGCAGGATCTGGATCTCGGCCTCTCCATACGCCGTCTGGAACCGGCCGAGCTCACCCGATTGCTGTGCCCGCGCCATGGTCACCACTTCTTCCGCACCGAAGGTCACACATTCCGCCGTACGCAGCGGTCCATGGGCCGCCCCCTCCCGTCGTAGTCGCTCATACACCGCACGGGCCTCATGCAAGGCTTGTTCCGCCTCCGCCACGGAGGGAAACGTCCGCGGCACAAGGGCCACGCGGGCCTGACGTCCACCTACGGCCGCGTCAACCCGGTACGCGGCATTGTCCAGCTTCCCGATGGCATCGGTCACAAAGGTACCCAGCCGCACCCCGAGGCGCTCAGCTTCAGCAAACGTCTGTGCCTCGACATGGTAACGAGGACTCAAATTGCCACAAAGCCCGTTATGGTACACCACCCGGCAGCCGGGATGCATGGTTTCGATATGTCGGCGCGTGTAACCGGGGAAATCAGCCGAGATCAGCGTGCTGTCTTCGTGCAGGATGGTCGGGTGCATGGCATAGACCAGTTGCACGGCGATGAGGGTGCGGTCATGCGGGCGACGGACCACCACCAATCCGGCCTCTGCATCATGCGGTCCGCCCGGGTCAAGCCGGTTGCCCCCCACCCCTTCGATTTGCACGGCGGTCACGGCCACCTCAGCCTCCTCCACGCGCTGAGCCGCGTCGCCAGCCGCCGCCGCCATCTCCTCAATGAGCCACTCTGTATAATCCGGATCGGGATCCGGCACCACAGGATCACCGCTCATCGCCAATACCTTGGCGGTCACGGGACCGGAATGCGTATGCGTGGCACTGATCAGCACATGTGACGGGGGCACCGCCACCCGCGCGGCGATGCGTTGGCGGCAGGCGGCCACCATCGCTGCCGTGACGTACAGCACGTCCACCGACACCGCGATGGTACGCTGGTTGCCATCGTCCAGGCAAACCGCTGTTGCGTAGAGCGGGTCATGGATCCCCGTCGACATGCGGTCAACGTGGGGATACCCCCACAGGAACACGGATTGCTGCGGGGACACGTCCCGGCGTCCTGTACCGGCTTTCAGCATAACCAGACTCCGCGTACCCGCTTCATGGCGCAACCGGCGACCGTAGCCGTTCCGTCCAATTTACCGACAGGAGCAATTCGGCACCGCTCGCCATCATCTCCGGTTGGCACGTGGCACAGTCCTGCACCAACATCTCGACCGCCTGCCTCAGCGTATGCGCGTGGATGCCCCGACCGACCAGCGCGTACAGCACGAGGCCCCGGCCATAGACCGGAAAGACCATGGGTTGATCGCCCAAGTCCCGGAGATCGGGCTCCGTGTGCAGCAGCATCTGCACCAGCATCTCCTCCGCGGGATCCTCGCGATCCACCTCGATAATAGCGAAGCGCACATCGAGCAAACCAGGCGTGGCACCCGAATCATACGCGTGGTGCTCCGCATCTTTACCGGAAGCCGCCAAGTTGTGGGCAATCCGGTCCAGCTCCTTTTCCAAATCTGCGCGCACGTGCGCATCCACGGATTCATCACCTGACGGCAAAAACACCCAGGCACCCGCTTTCCCTTGCGTCACGGCATCCGTGATTAGCGCCCTAGCCGGTGATTGCAAAAGCCGCTCAACGGCCGGCAGCGCCAGTTCCCCCTGCCAGATGGGTGCACGCATGCCGAAATGACTGGGATAGCGCACCGCCAACCAAGGGAATTCGTCCGGGGCTAACGTCACCGCCTGCGCCGCATCGGCGTGGTTGATTAAGCGCACAGCCAGATTGGCCGGGGGGTGACGGGCGGTACCGCGTTGCGCATCCTGCAATCGCTCGACCGCCGCGCGCTGCTCATCGTTCAGCGCCCCGTAATGATGAACGGTCACCTCGTATGGCTCGGCCTCCCACTCTTCCAGCATGTGTTGGAAGACCGGGACAAATGGCTCCGGTTCCAGCCCGC
>SLLF01000323.1 GCA_007134175.1 Kiritimatiellia bacterium
GATCTTTATCGGGAAATGGCGCGAGTGTTTACCGGCCAGCAGGATAGGGGTTCACGTCGGCCGTGGTGGCGTGGATGCAATCGCGTTAACGCGCGTTAACGCAGCGCCATCTCGGGATACATGGCCTGAATGAATTCGTCGATCTCCTGCACATAGAGAACCGTTCCGGGGTCGCGTTCACCCGACACGGAGACGTAGGCCCAGCGATGGGCGACATTGAACAGAATTCGGTCGGCTGCCATCCAGAAGAGACGCACGACATGCGAATGGGTTTCGCGTCCTCTTCCAATAAACCAGTAGGCATAGTAAAAGGTATGTTCAAAAGACTCTCCATCTCGCGTCTGCCCCCGGCGCAGCATGTCCAACACGACGATCCGCAGCGGGTCACGCCCTTCCAGCGGAACGGTGTGGGTCCATTCCCTGACAATCTCCTGCCCCTGCCCCACTAGGCACAACTGTGGTCGGTGGATACTGGACCGGTGGGCACCACTGAGCACAATGGAGGCGGTGACATTGTTACGCGCGGGCTGCTCATACATTTTTTTCAGGATAACGGTGTCGGAGGGGAGAATCCGGCGCTCGTCGAGGCTCATCATGAACAACTCATCGCCGCAATCCGGGCAGACGTTTGGATCCTCAACCTCGTCGACGAAATACATTTGCCGGTGCTCCGGATTCTGGCAGTAGCGAATCTCGCGACCCTCCCACTCCTCGATTTGCGCGGGCAGGGCCACGCGGATACCGGCCTCCCCCACCATATTGACGTCAACGGTAAAGGCCAGCGCCAGCGAGGTGAGAATCATTAAACCGATCACTACGATGTAGGGCTTAAATTGGCGTGCTTCCATTTTTGCCAGGCCTTTCTGTAATCCATGTTCAAGCCGGCGCCGATCGCCACCATGAATCCGATAGCGACACCGAACACCACGTAGCCGGAATAGTCGTGATAAAGCGTTAGGGCGATCCGCTCACCCAACGCCTGCGCTACCAACGCGATCGTCGCAATACGGGCCATGTTGCCAATGATCGCCAGCGGAATGGCACACAAGAACAATAGCCACTTCTTGATCAACGTCTTCTGGGTTAAATAGGCATATACCGCTGTCAATGCCGTCATGGCCAGCAACGACCGGATTCCACTGCAAGGATCCGCGACATCGAAGCTAAATCCGCCACCCGCCCCGGAAAATATGGCCGACCCTGATCGTTCCGCCGCAATGCCCAGGCCGTTGAGGATGTGGGTCGAGGCCCAAGCGGCGAAAAGCCGCAGTGGAAAGGAAAGGGTGTCAAGAAAGTTCAGCGGAATACAGAAAACCAAATACGAACAGGGGAATATGAGTTGTTTCGCCACCTGCCAACCATAAAAGTAAAAAGGGATGCCCCATGAAAGCACGATTAATCCGAACAAGGACAAGCGGGTCTGCTGCGCTTTAACGCCCATCCAGTGGAGCACCAGCGCCAGCACCACTACCGCCAATCCCATTGCACTGACCGACTTCACGGCCCGGGCCAAATCATGGCGTTTCAACCACACGACACCCAGCGACACGAAAGGAATCAAGTAGCCGTGAGAATAATCCGCGCCGCCAAAACCATCGGTATAATTCCATAAGTGAATCATCCAGGCAAAGGCTGAGCGCGAATAGACCCCAACATCCGTCGTATTGCCCTGCACATGAAACAGGATGTAGATCATGCCTACGGACAGGGAAAGCAAACCCAACCGGATTAATTCCGCCTTCTCCAGCGCCGCTAGCCGCCAGCGTTCACTCCAAATCTGCACATCACTAATCTGCATATTCCACGCCTTCACTGGGGGGAATTGCCCCCCGTCCGCCTCCAATCAGTCGACCAGCTTATTGATCATGCGAAGATACACTTGATCGAATGCCTGTCAAGTACCTGCTGGCGGGTCGCATGCCACTAACTCGCTCACGGCCACCAGTGGTCGATGCGATCAGCCAAGGCCTCCGCACCGTCCAGCAGGCGCGGGCCGGGGCGCAGCAACCAGTCGGGATCAACGTCATCCACCATCCGGTTCTCGCGCAGGCCCGCAATGCCCGACCAACCCAAGCGGCGACGGATGGCTTGCGCGGCGGGCAGGTCCGCTAGCATGTAGGCGACCAGGATCACATCGGGATCTTCGCGCACGACCCATTCGCCGCTGATCGTCGGATAACGGCCGGCCACATCGGCCGCCACATTGCGTCCACCGGCCCACGCTATGACTTCGTTCAGGAAGGCATCCTTGCCGACCGTCATGACCGGGTTGCCCCAGACTTCCACATACACCTTTGGCCGCTCGTCCAGCGGGCGGCGGCTGGACCGGGCTTGCAGGCGTTCGATGCGCGTTTCCATTTGTTGCACCCACCTGTCGGCCTGCGCCGACGCATTGAGTAGGGCTCCCAGTTCCCTGGCCGCGGCCCGCAATTCCGCCCAGCTCTCGCAGGGCAATACCCGGACCGTCGCCCCCTGGCGTTCCAACTGCCGACGCAGTCCGGGCTTTTCCAGGTCTGTCGTGATCACCAGATCCGGCCGCAGCCGGTGCAGCATCTCCGGGTTGGGCCGACCGAAGCCACCGACGCTGGGCAGATCCCGGGCTGCCGCTGGATAATCGCAGGCACTGGACCGCCCGATTAGTGTATCGCCCAAGTCCATGGCGAACAGTAATTCGGTCAAGCTTGGGGCCAGACTGACCACCCGTAGCGGTGCCGACGGCGCCTCTGTGGCAGCCGTCGTGTATGGCCACACCAGCAGCAAGCCGCACAGCCATAGAACACCACAAAAGAGGGCGTGGAGTATCCCGCTACTGTGCCGCGTGGGGTGGGCCTCTTTAGCGTCTTGCGGAAAAAGATGATACAAA
>SLLF01000354.1 GCA_007134175.1 Kiritimatiellia bacterium
CATCGGCGGTGACCTCCTGCCGATACACAGCGTCCACCTCCGCCAAGGGGCGTTTACCGGCCCACACGCGTATCGCAGGACAACCCAACGCCTGCGCGGTGGCGCAGACACTGGCAAAATGTAGCCCTTCCGCTTCGCTGTGACCAAGCCGATAATACGACCCGTAGGCCGCCAGCTCCAGCCCCGCAGCCCGCGTCGCTTCCCCGACGGATTGGGCGCGCGCAATATCACCATGGGGCACGTGGATATCCCCGCCCCACTCGATGGCCTGTTGCCCGGCACGCACTACCAGCGGTATGATTGCCTCCGGTGTCAAAGCGCGAAAGGTGATGGATACGAGTCCAGTAGTTATCATGCTGTATTCCCTTCTGGTGGTTCGGAGATCGGTGGCGGAGCTTGGCGCAAGGTGAATGCGAAACAGGTTTGCGGTTCAGTCCGCACGGCAATGGTCCCGCCAAAATGTTCAACAAAGGTTTTGACCAGGGGCAGCCCGAAACCGGTACCCGGCTCGCCTTCGGTACCTTCGCGATGGGTGTGTCGACCAGAATCAAACAGCTGCGGCAGCTGGTCCGGCGGGATGCCGATACCCGTGTCGGCCACGCTACAACATACGTTATCGGTCCCGCCCGATTCCACCGTGACGGTAATCTGGCCACCGCGCGCGGTGAACTTAATGGCGTTGGCCAGCAGGTTGGCCCAAATCGTATTTTCCAGATATACGCGTTCAGCCCAGACATACAAGGGGGTGTCCGGAAATTGGGTAGCGATCGTCAGATCCTTGGCCGCCGCGCGGGGTTTGAGCAAGTCGATCACGCGGCAGGCGCACCCGGCGGGATCCACGGGTGCGAGTTGAACCGGCATCTTACCCGCCTCCAAAACCGCCATCGAACGCACGGTTTGTACCATCTCGATGATGCCCTCCGACGCTTCCCGAATACGGGTCAGCGCGGTGGTCATTTCGTCGGTCGATCCCGTCGACCGCGTGGCGCTCAGCCGGATGATCGCCAAGTGATTGGCAATGTCATGGCACAGGATGCGCAATAACGCTTCCTTGGCGTCCCGGTCCCGGCGTTGCTGGGCGAGGACCAGATCACGCAAATGGATATAGACCAGCATCACGCCGACCGCTGCCGCGGTGGTGATGGCGAATGACAGGACCAGCGGCCATTGCCCGCCTAAGGCGGTCCACGTCCAGCGCACGGATGGATCAACCGCCACCCCAACCGCCACGCTGCTCAATACCCCCCAAGCCGCCAGCGAGACCACAATCCCCTCGCGCCGTTCCAGCAACAACAGGGCCAGCATCGGGATGAAGGGGAACCAGACGGCTACCGTGATGTCGACCTCCTTGTGCACCAGTAGATACAGGACCAGGCTAATCACCCCTGAATAACAATACAGATGCGCGGTCCAGCGCCGCCAGCCGTTACGCCAGGCATGACTAAAAACGATGGCCAGGACGGCAAACGTCAGCATGGCTATGCCGCTCTCCCGCCAAGCCGATGTACCGATCAACATCACGGCATACGTCGCGTTGACCAGCAAGGATAACAGGGAACAGAAAACCAGCAACCGGGACCGGACCGCATCCACCTGCGGAGGCGCGCTGCGCAAGGCATTGGCCCACAAGCGATCAAGCAGGGCGCGACGCTTTTCAACCGGGAACGGGGAGTAAGCGGCCGCATCCGTCATGACACGGGCGCCGGCGCGGCCTCCTCGGGCGGCTCGTCCGCATGCTTATGAAAACGCACCGACATGATTTTCGAGACGCCGAATTTCTCCATCGTGACCCCGTACAAGGCATCGGCCGCCTCGATAGTCTGCCGGTTATGCGTGATGACCACAAACTGCGACCGCTTAACAAAGCCTTCCACCATCTGTACGAAGCGGTTGATGTTCGCATCGTCCAGCGCCGCGTCCAACTCGTCCAGCATGCAGAACGGACTCGGTTTAACCATATAGAGCGCGAACAACAGGGCCACCGCTGTCATCGTGCGCTCGCCGCCGGAGAGCAAGGACACGCTTTGCAATTTCTTGCCGGGCGGGCGCGCGATGATCTCGATACCGGATTCCAGCACTTCCTCGTCATCCACCAGGACCAGTTTGGCGGAGCCGCCGCCGAAGAGTTGCTTGAAGGTTTCCTGGAAGTTCCCATTCACGGCGTCGAATGTGCGCTGGAACATCTCGGTGGTGGTCTGGTTGATCCGCCGTATCATCTCCAGCAACTGCTGCTTGGCTTGAACCAGGTCGTTCTGCTGGTTGGTCAAAAAGGTGAACCGCTCCTCGAGCTCCTCGTGTTCCTCGATGGCAATCAGGTTGACCGGCCCCATGGATTCCAGCTTCGTGCGAATCTCCGCAATCAGCGTTTCCTGCGTCTCCCGATCCGGCTCGACACCGTCCGGCCATTCGGGATCCGGCTGCGCCTCCAATTCCTCGGGGGTGAGGTGATATTCCTGGGCCAGTCGGTCGACAATGTTCTGGCGGCGCATCCGTTGTTCGGCCAACGCGACGTCCTGAGCGGAACGGCAACTGCGCAGCTCGTCGAGGGCCGTGCGCTTCTCGTGCAGCGAACTGTCCATATGGCGTAGCGCCACGGTGTGATCTTCACGGTCACGCCGCGCTGCGGCCAGGGCTTCGTTATGTTGCTGCCATTCGTTCTCCAGCGGCTGCAGCCGGCCTTGGGCCGCTGTCGCCTGCTGCTGCAACTCCTCCATTCGGGCCTGGTAGCTGTCCACCCCTTGCCGCCGTTCCTGAATCACGCTGTCCAATTCCGCCATGCGCAACTGCAAATCCTCGCGCTGGGCGTGGAGCTGCGCTACCCGCTGCCGCCGCTCACCCAGCAAAACCCGTTGATC
>SLLF01000019.1 GCA_007134175.1 Kiritimatiellia bacterium
CTAGCACGTTTCACACGAACTGGCTAAACGCCGAGCAACCGGAAGAAAAGAACTAACCCGCATTTCCCGTCTTCTCTCAGACAAGGCGCTCGCAGGTTTCGATATCGCGCAAATCAAAGGTTATGCGGTTCAACCGTAGCGGGATAGCGTCGCGGAGGGATTCCGGCAGCAGCAGGGCGTCTAGGACTAGCTTGCCGGTAAACGTCCCCGGTAAGCCGCGGAGCGTTACTCGCACGCGCTCGCCAACCATCACCCCAAAGGTCTCATGGAGCTGGCGGATGGCCTGCTCGCGCTCGGGAAAGAAATCGGACGGTGCTGACGCGTCGTGGTCTGCGGCATCGCAGAACGGTATTTCCATTTGCTGGGGAGCCGGCCTCATGCGTCGGTCCGGTTGCGGCGCTCCTCGCACGGTTCATCGCAGGTGCAACCCAGACCGCAGCCACGCGGTTCGCGCCAAGGCCCAAACTCGGGATGGCGGCGTGCGTACCAACGCGTGACGTATTGGACGCCGATCCACGCCAGCGCGATGGCGAATATCAGGGTGGTCGCGATTAGAAACCGGATCATGTAAAACCTATTGTATTATCGCCCACGCCATCCCGGAAGCACATGCACGTTGCTGTAGTTAACCGCCCAGTCCGGCGAAGCCCATGAAGGCCAAAGAAAGCAAGCCCGCAATCATCAGCGCCGCCGCCGCACCCATACAGGTGTCGGGCATGTCGGCCAAATCCAGTTTCTCGCGCATACCGGCCATCAGGAGCAGCGCCAGCGAAAAACCGGCCCCGGCCCCGAGGCTGTACACCAGACTCTGCACAAACGAATACTCCAAAAAGGTCTGAAACAAGGCCATACCCAGAATGGCGCAGTTGGTGGTGATGAGCGGCAGGAAAATACCCAGCATGCGGAACAGCGTGGGACTGAGCTTCTTGATCGTCATTTCCACCAGTTGCACCGCCGACGCAATAACCGCGATGTACGCAATCAGTCGCAGGTACTCGATATCGAAGCGCACCAGCAGATGGTTGATACCGAACGCGCAAGTCGATGCCACCAGCATCACGAACATCACCGCCGCTCCCATGGGCGCAGCGGTCTTGATCTTGCCCGAGACGCCCATGAAGGGGCACAAACCGAGGAACAGCGCCAACACAAAGTTGTTGACCAGAAAGGCGTTCAGGAAGATGTAGGCCAGTGAATCAGGTGCCATGCCGCACCTCTTTGACCGCGCGCCGCTTCGCCACCAAGGCAAACAACACCAACCACAACGACAGCACAAAGAATCCACCCGGTGGCAGAATAAAAACGGCCCAAGGCTGGAACTGATCACCGAACAGCGAGACCCCGAAGAGCGAACCGAAACCCAGCACCTCGCGAACCGCCCCGACCATAACCAAAGCCAACGTGAAGCCCGCCCCCATACCGAACCCGTTCACCAGCGAATGCCGCACGGGATGTTTGGAGGCGTACGCTTCGGCCCGGCCCAGAATCGCGCAATTGACGACAATCAACTGAATAAACGCCCCCAGCGCGTTGTACAACTCCAGGCTTAACGCGTGGATGATGTAGTCCACCGCCGTGACGAAGGTGGCAATGATGATGATGTACGACGCGATGCGCACCTGCTTGGGAATGAAATTGCGCAGCAGCGAAATCAGCAAGGACGATCCCAACAGAACAAACGTACTGGCCAACCCCATCGCGAGGGCGTTGGCGGCAGTGTTACTGACCGCCAGGGCGGGGCATAATCCCAGCATCATGACGAACACCGGGTTCTCCTTCCACAGCCCCTCCGTCAAGGTCTGCCGGTCCAGCGGCGGCGTGGCGCGTGTAGCGGACGTCATGACGGCCCCTCCCCTGTTTTCGCGGATCGCAAAGCCTCAACATTGCGCATGACGCGCGGCACCCACTCGGCGGTACCGACGCGCAGGGCGCGGCCCACGGCTTCGGAACTGACGGTGGCGCCGCTGATGCCGTCGATCTCCCACGGGTTTTCCTTCTCGCCTTCCTTGACCGTAACAATCGGATTGGCGATGTCACCCGTTGCCGGATCAAGCCGCGCCTCGAGCTGCTCGAAGTTGGCGAGGAACGCAGGATCGCTTTCGATTTTGTCGCCCAGGCCCGGCGTCTCGGAGCTTTGCAGCACGGTGAAACCGATGATGGCTTGCGCCGCCGGATCAAAACCGTATAGCACCCGGATTTCACCGGCATAACCGCGGGCGGCGGCCTGCAAGGCCACGCCGACCAATTGTCCGTCGCCATCAAAGCCGGCAAACAGCTCGGTGTTTTCGATATCGGCTTCATCCAGCCGCTGCAGCGTCTCACCATCCAGCGCAAAGCTCACGCGCGTCTCCGCGCCGGGCAATACCGTAAAGATCGCCGCTTCCAGCGCACGCCGATGGTTGCGGGCGATCGGTTCGGCCGTAACCTGATGTACCAGGACAATGATAAAACCCGACAGCATCGCAATCAGCCCCAGCGTAAGGACCAGCCGGAACGGGGAAGGCATCAAGGGGGCAGCCATTTCTGCGCTGGGGGCGGACTGGTTCATGCCTTGGCCGCCTCCTTCCGTACCGGCTTGGTGGCGCCGTAGATGCGCGGCTGCGTCAATCGACTAATCAACGGAGCCGCCGCGTTCCCCAGCAGAATGGCGTACATAATGCCTTCACTCGGCCCGCCGAACAGCCGGATCACCACGGTCAACACCCCGATCAACACCGCATAGATCCAGGTACCCAGTTTCGTTTCCGGCGAACCGACCATATCGGTCGCCATAAACACCGCGCCGAGCATCAAGCCGCCGGCAAACAAGGTGAACAACGGGCTGGGATAACGCTCCGAGTCCACTAAATAGA
>SLLF01000202.1 GCA_007134175.1 Kiritimatiellia bacterium
CTTCCTCAAGCGCCTCGCGCACCTGCGGTCCACCAATCCGGCTCAGGGCCGCCACGGCGGGTCCTTGCACCGCCGCTTCATCGCGTAACCGCGCACGCAACAACGCCAGCGTCCGCTCCATCTCCGCCCCACCCGCCGGACCACGCCCGCTGAATACCTCACCCAGTATCTCGGCCGCCTGTCCCCGGATGTCGGGCTCAACATCCTCCAGCGCGGCCCATAGCGCCGGCAACGCCTGGGACAAGACCGCGTCGCTTTCCCGCGCCGGCAATCGCGCGCCCAATGCGGCCAGCGCCTGGGAACGCACAGCGACAGCGGGATCCTGCAAGGCGTCGCACAACGCGGGGATAACGGCATCCCCCCCGATCAGCGCCAACGTTTGTGCGGCCGCCGTGCGCATTTCCTCGTCATCGGCCTCCCGCAACTGTCGTGTCATTAATGGCACATCCCCCCCGTCACGCTCGGCCAGGGCGTCCATGGCCTTCTGCAGAATCCCAGGGTCGTCGGAGTCCAACGCCTCGAGGAGTTCCAGCGACGCCTTGGCCGCCGGGTCCGGCAAAAGAGCCAGATCACGCACATAGAATGTCCGTACCCGGTGCGGTTGGATTTCACCGTGAATACCAAAATATCCCGCGTCGGTACGCTCCGCCCCCTCCAGCGTAACCGATGCGATTTCCCGACCGCCACTTGTCCAGAACGACGCGGTCACCGTGTCGCCAAGCGCCGCTACGCGCAGCTCGTGCGGTCCGCTGTAGGACGCTTGCTGGTCGGGAAAATCCTGCCACACCAACGCACGGTTGCGGCGAAAGTCGCCCCGGACTTCCGAAGGGAATATGCCGATAAACCAGCGATGATTGCCGGTTTCCCGGTTGCCCACCACGACGGTGTACCCATTGGACGGCAGGTAGTCGAGCGTTGCGGCCCGGATATAAAAACCCATAGTGACGCGCCGCAAACTGCGGATCGTAAACACGGCGGACGCCTCCAGATCCTGGATTTTCTCTTTGCCGTAAAATATACCCGCCTGGGGATCGTCAGCATCCGCGCGAATTTGAAATCGCACCCCGTCACCGTCAGCGATTTGAGGCGGGTTCGTCGTGGGCACGCCTTCAGCCGTCACCACCTCCCATCCCGGTGGCAGCCCCCCCATCGGCTCGGCGAAAGACTCGTTCAGCAGCAGTGCGCCGTGTGCGCACGCCACGCCAAATACTGTCACCAACCCACCGAACGCATAGCCCGTCCAAGACCCTCTTTTCCTCGCTGTTCGCATCATACAACCTTTCCGTTCCAATACAGTACGCCCATCGGCGCAACTACAGTCTTCTGGCCAGCCCCGAGGCCTACCAAGCGAAAGCCACCAGCATAATGCATTGAAGATACCACCCTTTTGCCTGTAGTCCAATGCGCGGCGCGTGCGCCTACCACCTGACCGCACCGCCGTAGCCGTCACCATGAATGTTAATATATGTTTGATTGTGTTAACAAGTTCTCATTTTACTTTTGTGGAATTAATAGGTTATCATGGGTTCCATGCGGATTCTTTACATTGATATCGACAGTTTACGGCCGGACCATCTCGGGTGCTACGGCTATCATCGCCGGACTTCGCCGGCCATCGATGAGATTGCTGCCGCCGGGACGGTTTTCGAGCGGGTGTACACCTCCGACGCCCCGTGCCTGCCCTCGCGCACCGCGCTCTATTCGGGGCGGTTCGGCATCCAGACCGGTGTGGTCACGCACGGGGGCTACGCTGCAGATCCGAAGTCGGAGGGTGCCGCACGCGGCACGCGCGATATCTTCGGGCGGACCAGCCTGCCCGCGCAGTTGCAGCAGCTGGGGTATCATACCGCCATGATCAGCCCATTCCCCGGCCGCCACGCCGCCTGGCAATTCTACGCCGGTTTCAACGAAACCCATGACACGGGACAAGGCGGGGACGAATCGGCTGACGTGATCCGCCCGATCGTGGATCGCTGGCTCGCGCAGCATGCGAACGAGGATAACTGGTATCTCCATGTGAATTTCTGGGACCCGCACACCCCCTACCGCACCCCGCTGGAACGGGGGGACCGTTTCGCTGCGGATCCGATTCCCGCCTGGCTGGATGACGACGAGGTGATTCGCCAACACCACACCATGACGGGCCCCCACACGGCTCAGGATGTGGCCATGTACCACGACCGCGAAGACCCGGCGTTCCCGCGCCAACCCGGCGCAGTACGCAACCGGACCGACATGCGACGACTGATCGACGGCTATGACATGGGTGTCGCGTATGCAGACGAACAGATCGCGGGCATTGTGGATCGCCTGAAACAAGCCGGCGTGTACGAAGACACCCTGATCATTATATCGGGCGACCATGGCGAAAACCTGGGCGAACTGGGCATCTATGCCGAGCACGGCACGGCGGATGAGGCGACCTGCCACATTCCGTTGATTATCAAATGCCCCGGCACACCGGCCGGACAACGGGACACCGGCCTGCATTACCACATCGATTTGGTCCCTACATTGATGGACTTGCTCGGCGCCGACCGCCAATCGATCTGGGACGGCGAGTCGTTTGTCGACAGTATCCGCTCAGGCCGGGACACCGGGCGCGAGGATTTGGTGCTGAGTCAATGTTGTCATGTCTGCCAGCGGTCCGTTCGCTGGGCCGACTGGCTATACCTGCGTACCTATCATTGCGGGTTCCACCTTTTCCCGCAGGAGATGCTGTTCGATCTCGCCGCCGACCCGCACGAGCAGCACAACGTTGCCGACGTATATCCCGACCGCTGTCAAGAGGGCGCCTGGCGGCTGGCGCGCTGGCATGATCAACAAATGCAGAAGATGGCCCTGCACCAGGA
>SLLF01000371.1 GCA_007134175.1 Kiritimatiellia bacterium
AGGCCTTATTATCGGGGAATTGGATTATTGCCGCGAGGCATTGGCGGATATGCGCCAGTTTGCCGCACTGGCGGATCGAGGCCTTGCCACGCAGTACCTGCTGTTCATCTTGAAGTTCCCGGCGGTGCTGCGAATTTTTCTCCATGGCTGGCATGTCGGCTGGTGCCTGATCAAGTTCGTGTGCCGTTTCCCCATGTTTCTCCGGCGACGAGGGAACCGGTCATCGGACAATGAGGAGATGCCGGAATGAAGGCTTTCTCTTGGCGCTTATGTCCTGACGCGCCGAAGCCTTTCATGAAGGCTGTACCAACCTGTTGGTTCAGCACGGGCTCCACGCGAAACGGCGTAGCCGAGTCGCCCCGCTTCTCTCGGGCTGAGCGGCGTATGGTTTGGCTGTTGGGTTTTGTGGCGGCGTTGCGCGTGGGATTCTATGCGGCGACATTCCCCTTCTTCAATAATGTGGATGAGTTTGCTCATTACGATCATGTGGTGCGATGGAGCCAGGGGGAATTCCCGCGCCGTATGGGGTGGCCCACGCCGACGGCTGTAGCTGAATATGCGCTGATCGCCAGTCCTGAATATACAGGGGACACCACGACGGTGCCGCCGATGCGAATGCTGCCGGACGAACGAGATGCGGCAATTGTCGTTCGCAAGCACGCCGCCGGGGCTGCCATGAATCATGAACTCTTGCAGCCGCCGCTTTACTATATCCTGGCCGGAGCATGGCGTGCCGGTGGGCAGAAACTCGGTCTGCCGCCGACCGGACTCGCCTACAGTGTCCGGGCGCTGAACGTGTTGCTCGTGTTCCTGACCGTGCTGGTGGCGGCCGCCATTGGTCGTCAGGTGTTTCCAGAGGATCGATTCAACAGATTGGCGTTGCCAGCCTTGGTGGCTCTGATGCCTCAGGATGCCTTCTACAGTATCACAAACGATGTACCATCCGCCCTGTTGGGGGGGAGCGTGATGGTGCTCGGATTGAGCCTGCACCGGAGCAATGGTAGCAACCGGCGAGCGCTATGGGCCGGCGCCTTCGCCGCAGCGGCGCTGATGGCGAAGTGGTCGAATATCATCGTAATGATCCCTGTGGTCGGGGCAGCCATCATGGTGCTTTCGCATGCGCGGCGAGAGGGACAGGGACGGCATGCGCTATATACGACCATAACGCTTGGACTGGCCACGTTTATTCCCTTGTTGGCTTGGATGACCTTCAATTTATTAACGATGGATGATCTAAGTGGCGGCGCGACTACGGCGGCTTTCAAGGGCTGGACGCCGATACCGCTGACAGCGCGGTTGGATCACCCGCTGTTCACATCCCCCGCGAGGTGGCGGACGTTTCTGCAGGACGTGATTGTGACGCTGTGGCGAGGCGAATATATCTGGCATGGGATTCGTCTGGCATCGCCGACCATGGACTGGCTCTATATCCTGGCGACGATCACGGGCTTGACGGGGGCGCTGTTGGCGGCCATCCGCCGCGTTTCTTCCTTACCTGCTCCTTCGGCCTGTGCCTTGATATGGAGCTGGCTCATGTTGTGCGCGGGTGTCGCGTTTCTGGTCTATATTTCGGTGTCATGGGATTTTGGACCATTCTGGTTCTATCCCTCGAGAAACGATCCCGTCTTGAGCTCGGGTAGACTGATCCTGGCTTCCCTGATTCCGTTTTGCCTGCTATTGGTCGTCGGGTTAGACGAATGGGTGCGCCTGTTGGGGCGACCTTGGCTCCGTGCTCCGATTTTATTGGCCCTTCTGATGAGTACCGCTCTGTCCGAATTCATCCTGCACTGGCCGGTCTTGGCGAGTCCATATAACGCATTTCATCTCTTGGGGCGGTGAACGGCAACCGCACCCCTTGCCGACATGCGCGCAGGCCATTCCTGAGACGTACCGATCGCTTTTCCTGTTCAGTGGCCCGCTGAAACAGGAGGGCAGGGAGTCATGCCTGAACGCGAATGGACTGGGCGAAACCCGCCGCCCATCCCCTGCGGTGGGCGGCACACGCGGATAGTCTAAAATGGGCAAGTTCCAGACAAAGGCGTGCGAGATAGGGGGGGAGGCCGCTCAGCACGGCATGACGAGTATATTTGCGAAGATAACGGACATGGCCGGCCCGATAACTGCTGGCCTCCAATTCCCACATGCGCCTGATGGTGCTGGAACCAGAGTGTTCAATGTGGGTGGCGCTACAGACGTCCAACAACCATCCCGCATTTTGAGCCCGTCGACAGAAGTCCGCGTCTTCAAAGAAGAAGAAAAAGCCCTCATCCAACAAGCCAATGTCTTCCAGGATTTCCCGCTTGATCAGCAGGCAGGCTCCGGAAAGATAATCCGGGACAACGTCCGGTGGGGCAGGGATCGGGATCATAAACGGGCGCAGGAGATTTTTTCCTGCAGCGACTTTGCGCTGGTTGGCCGGGTCTTGTCCTTCGATCATGGGGCATCCCACCAACCCGATTCGCTCATCGCCTTCATAGATGGCCAACATTTGTGCGAGGGCGTCGGGAGGGCAGCGCGTGTCATTGTTGAGAAGCCAGAGGTGGGTGAGGTCACGATTTTGCAACGCTTCACGAATGCCAATATTGACTGCGGCGGCAAACCCCTTATTTGTCGATAGTCGCAGGATATGGGCATTTGGGCATACCGCTGCCAGTTCGCGTTCCGTATGGGTCATGGATCCGTTGTCGACAACGAATAGGTGGGCTGGCGGACAGGATTGCTGCGCCAGCGATTTGCAGCAGGCGCGCGTTTCGCTGATCCGGTCCAAGTGAGGAATGATTACGGCCACACGAGCGAGAGAGGCGGGGAGATGAGTGTTTGAATGCATGCGCTTGATCGTAGGTGAAACGGCA
>SLLF01000209.1 GCA_007134175.1 Kiritimatiellia bacterium
AACCTGATGCAGTGGCTTGATCTCCCCGAGGAACAAATATGGGCGATGGGCTCCGCCAACCCGGCGCAATGCCTGGCCTGGCCGAACAAGGGCGTCGTGGCACCGGGCTGCGACGCGGACCTGGTGTTGTGGCAGCGATCCGATGACCGTTACCAGGTAGCCTGTACCTGGGTCGGCGGTGAGCTCGTGTATCGCCACGAGGAGGTCCAGTTGGACGCACTGGTAGATTAACCGGGAGTTGAGTCGACATGAAGATGATCGATGCGGAGGCCAAAGACGATATCTTTCGCAATCCCACCGCAGACAACCCGCACTTTGGGCGTATCGCTTCCGTGGTGCAAGTGGACGGACAAACCTATGCCGCCGCCCAGGTGGAGCGTGGCCGGGAAGCGCGTATCCTGGCCGGACGACTGCTACCTGATGCACCGTGGCGGCCGGCCCAGAGTGCGCCCGGTGGCGTTCACCAGCCCGTGCTGTGCGACCGTGGCGGAAACATTGATGTGGTCTGGAACGAGGTGACCACGACCGGCTGGATGATTCGGCGGGCGCGCCTGGCCGAAGGCGCGGAAGCCCTCGCCGAGGCGGAAACGGTTTTCGAACATGAGGCCGTTTGCCTGCCTCCGGCGGTGGTCGCCCATGACGGCCGGCTATATGTCGCGTTTGCCGCCCGCTACGAAGGGCGCATCCGTATCCACGTCGCCCGCCAGACCAACCGCGGCTGGCGGATCGCCCGCCCGTTGGGTACGGGTGGAGCAGACCGGTTCCGGCCCCGGCTGGCGGCGCACAGTGGAGGACTGTTCCTGGTATTCGATCAATACCGCCAGGGACGTTACGAAGTGGTCCTGGCCACTTCAACCGACGGGGTCCGTTGGCAAAAAGCGGCGGTTTGGGGCGAACCCCAGGCCCGCTGGTTGAATCCGCGTATGGTCTGCGACCAAGGGGGAGCCGCCACCATCTGCTGGGTCGTGCTGCGCCCCGTGATGGATAAATGGGGCGTCGTCGACAACCAACCGTCAATTTTCGGTGCCCGTTACCAGGACGGCGAACATACGCTGCTGACGGATCCGGATCGCGCGGACGATCCACGCATCATCGGCGATTTGCGCGAAGGGCTGTTGGCTGCTGAAATCTACAAGGGCCACGTCGGCTTGCGGCGTCACCCGCAATTGGCGATCGAGCCGGACGGCCACGTCCGCCTGTTCTGGGAAATGCGCAAGGAAAGCTGGGACTCCGATGTGATCGGACATCTCGTTGGCCGCCGCTGCTCCATGGAAGGGCACTGGACTCGGCCGACCCTGCTGTCCAGCGCGGGTTATGCCTACACCATCCCGCCTCGAATGGAAGGGATGCACTTGCCGGTGGGGTATTACGATTTCCAAGGGACCGGCTTGGACGTGCTCCGCTGTGCCACGATCAACCTGGAGACCGACGGTCAGCCACTCGATATCGATACCCGCAAGTGGCGCCGCTGGAAAATCACGCCGCTCAAACCGCAACGGAAACCCGCCGCTACGGTCAAACGCGGTGACGGGGAATACCACCTGGTCTGGACCGACACGCATTGCCATACCGGATTCAGTCCGGACGCGGAAGGAGAGCTGGACGAACTGGTGCACTTCGCCCGGGATGTGGCCGGCCTGGACGGCGTGACCTTGATTGACAACGACTACTATCCGCACAAGGCCTTGACGGAAGCGGAATGGCGGATTCATGGCGAATTGTCCGCCCATTTCACCCAGCCTGGCTCGTTCGTCTGGTTGCCGGGCTATGAATTCACCTATCACCGCCGCGATTTGAACCCCGATTTCAATCATCGTTGTATCCTCTTTCCTCGCCCCGGCGGCCCGTTGTTCCGCCGTATCGACCCCGCCACGGCTACCGATGCGCAAATGATTGCGGCACTCAAGCAGACCGATGGATTGGCCTATCCCCATCACGCCAGTTATGAGCTGCTGGATGATGCCGTGGAATGGAATGTCGAGGTCTGCTCCTCGTGGCGGGTCTGTATCGAGGAAACGACTCCGACCATCGAGAAGTTGAAAGCCGGTGCCCGGATCGGCTTCATCGGTTCAAGCGATACGCACCGGTCCGTACCCGGACTGGGCGGTGCCCGCACCGGCTTGTTCGTCAAGGAATTGACCCCGGAAGCGCTGTTCGACGCGTTCAGGCAGCGGCGCATCATCGCTACCCAGGGCTTCAATATATTCATCGACTTTCAGGTGTCCGGCGCCTTCATCGGGGAATCGACGGTCGTGGATCAAGCACCCCGCGTCACGGGTGATGTCCGCGCTTGGGACGCGATTGATTATGTGGAAGTCATCCGGGACGGTGAATCGATCTGGTGGGAACGCGGTCACGGTCGGCGTTGTACATTTGCCTTCACGGACGAGGAAGTCGCATCCGGCCCGCACTTCTATTTCCTGAAAGTGAAATTACAGGGGGACCCATCGTTGAACGTGGATGGCATTCCCGCAAACAATTTCCCCAAACCCTTTGAGCAGAACAGCCGTTATCCCCATAACCTGGCGCGCGCCCGCGGCGTCTTCGCCTGGTCCAGTCCGGTGTGGATCACCCGGAACCCGAAGTAAACCTGTGCAGAAAGAGGCCGCGCATGTATGCTGGCGGCCATGCAACAGCCAGCTTTAACGATGGAGGACGTGCAGGTGGCGTTCGGGCAGCAGACCGTGCTGTCTGCTTGCTCATTGCGGGTGGCCGCCGGTGAGAAAGTCTGCCTGCGCGGGGCTTCCGGGTCCGGGAAATCGACGGTATTACGCTGCCTGCTGGGGCTGGTTATCCCGCGCTCGGGTGTGATCCGGATCGATGACGACCGGCTCACG
>SLLF01000151.1 GCA_007134175.1 Kiritimatiellia bacterium
CGCGCTGCGCGCCTGCCCCAGGCGCGGGGCGGTAATCGTGCCGGCCCAGTAATTGCAGCGATGATTCGAGTTCACGTTGCCCGGCCCTGGATGGGACGAGAATAGCTTAATTCCGCCGGACAAGTCGGCACACCACGGCAGTTTCTGTTTCAGTAGATCACGGCGCGAGGAAATCTGGGCGGAGGCCAAGGCCACGTCCGGCGTGCGGAAGATCATGCGCCGGGCGATATGCGGCTGATGCCCCTGCCGTTCCCTGATCAATGCATCCCCCGGGGGATTTAACCCTGCGCTCAACCATTCAGGGGGATGTCGTTTCGACGTAGCCACGCCCACGGAAAAAGCCCCACCAACCGGTCGCGCGTGAGGGTCGCCGAGCAAGGCCAGCACATCCGCGGCGGGCCGCGCCAGGTGGGGCGCCAGCAACCCGTCTGCATACGCGCGACTCTGCGCCCCGGCCAATGCGCCCTGCCAGGCGTCGTTCACCAGCAGTAAGAGTATCTTGTCCGCCAATCGTCCGGCGGCCTCGATCAATTCCTCGTCATGGCAGAAATCCAGCAGCATGTACAACAGGTCCAAGTCGACCAGGAGATAGGGACAACCCCATTCGCCGAAGCCGTGCCGCATTTTCTCATCGATCCAGTCCAATAACTGTTTACGCGCCCGGGCCGCGTGCCAGTTTCCGTCCTTGCCCGTGACGGTAAAAGCGGTCTCCGGCCACTCTTCACCGGCCAAGAGCTCACAGACCCAAAACGCCGCTCGATGATTCTCCGTTGTCATGCACATCAGGTGCGCACTGGAATCGGCCGGGTTATAGATGAAATCCAAACGGCGTTGGTCGATGGCCCCGGCCAGTGCCGCGCTCCCCGGAGCCTCCCCGAACAGGCGTCGCCAACGGATCAGCCGGAGCAAGGCAAAATCGGAACAGTCCTCGCGCCGGTCGATGTGGTCGAGGGCCTTGCCGACATACGCGACCGGATCGTCCGGCGCACGGCCCAGCGCGTACCGGGCCACTAATCCGGCACCACAATTGAACGATTTTTCACCCTGTTTGGCCGCGATCGCTTCCAGCACGGCACGGCGCGGATCCACCGGCCTCTGGCCCTCGGGCGCCACCCACAACACGCGCGATACGGAGGCTATGACCGCGCCTTGACTGTCCAGATACTCCACCTCCACTGATCGGTGCCCGTCGGCCCATTCGGCTGGAATCGGTCCGGCCCCGGCCGCAGCATCATACGTCCACGTAACGTCTGCCTCGGGAAAACGCAGTTGCACCTGACAGTCCGCGAGCGCGGCGGGCACCTGAACCTGTACGCGATCCCCTACCCGCACGTCCGGCGTGAGGGTGGTGCGCTGCGCCTCGACCTGCAGTCGCCTTTGCCGGGCTTCAGCTTCGTCCCGGACCGGCAGGATGACGTGCCCTTCGCATGCTGGACATTCCTCGGGCGCCACCAACTGCAGTTGCAAACCCCAACCGTTCATGCTCCCGTACGAGCGGCACTGCCAGCACTTGACCACCACGGTGTGGCGACCCGGGGCCAGAAAAGCCGGCAGCCAGGCGTCGGCAAAGGTTTCCCCCATCTTGGCCTTCGCCCCGTACAGGATCCCCTGTGGTTCACCGTCAATCCATATTTCCGCCCCGCGCTCCACCCGGCACCGCAGCGCGGCGACCATGCTGGGTATTTCAATTTCGGCATACAGATAGGCAATACTATTGAACGGGGGCGTGAACCGATCGAACAGGCACACGGTATAATCGTCCCCGCCATCCACCCATTCCCAGTTAGCCGTGATGCCATCGGCCGTTACAGGATCGCCGGCCCGGGGCGGATCCAGGACCAGCCGCCCGGTTGCATCGGTCGGAATGGGGTGCCAACGCGCACCCAGCGCACCGAGCGGCGCTAAGCGGCGGGTTTCCTCATCGGGCACCTCACCCGACGCCAAACGGATCGGGAACGGCCCCACCACCAGCCAGCGATTGATAAAGCCCCGCGGATGGAGCGGGGCGAAGTATTCTGTTGCGATGGGTATTTTTTCCATACGGAGCCAGTTTCAAAACCTGGTTTTTGAGAGTTCAGACAGCAGGTTTCGGGTTTTCAGACTTTGCTTCGTCATCCCGAGCTTGTCGAGGGATCTCGCCGAAGGCGTCTTTTCGATTTTGGCAACACACCGTCAGCACCTGACACCTGTTCTCTCAGATAAGCATACCTCCACGTTATGGTGCCGCTTTCGCGGGTCGATCCGCGTCCACCACCCGCTCGCCGCTGGCGAAATCCCGTAATTCAACTAGATTGGGTATCATAATCACCCGGCCAACGGAAGACCAGTCCCGAGTCGAAAACCCTGAATCAGCAAAGGCCGTTAACCCGAAGTCGTCGAATACACCCAGGGTGTAGTGCTTGAGCGGCAGTTGGCTTCTGGGCGGCCCGAAGGGTTCGCCGACCTCTTCATAGGGACCGCGGAAATCCTCGCCGACCGAGCGGACCAACTGTAATGGGCTTGAGCCCCGTGATCGCCGCAACCCGTACCAGACACCATTAAAATAGGTAGCGCCTTCAAAAGGCCCATCATTCTCGGTCGGATTCCAGGGCCCACCGGTCCAGGGACCGAGCGGCGTCTCGCCGCGCAACCAGCCGCCGACGTAGGGTCCATTCCTTTGCGCCTGGGCCCGGACCAGAAACCACCAGCCGTTGTCCGCCGGGTTATAGAGTACCCGCCTGACGTAGATCCGATCGGCCCCGGGCTGAAACGCCTGAATCGCCGGGTGCGATCCGGTCAGCAACGGCACATTCGGCGAGGGTTCCTCCCACGACTGCATGCCATCGTCCGACCA
>SLLF01000136.1 GCA_007134175.1 Kiritimatiellia bacterium
CTACGGCTTCTCGCCCCGCCTGGTGGAATACGAATACCCGCCCCGGATCTTCCGCCAAGCGGGGTCCGACGGCTGGTTCGATTTCAAGGAGATCCACAATATAACGCATGTGGCCACTTGGCACGATTATTGGCAGGATCGTTATGACGCCGAACCGGAACGTTACCGGCGCGTTCACGATATCAAGCATATCGCCATCTACGAAGTGCAACGCCCATCGTCCCTCTTCCTGCATGGGCGCGGGCGGGTGAAGGCCCAGTTCGACCGCTTTGACATCCGGCTCGACGAGCTTCACCAACCGACCGTCATCAAGTACAACTGGGCCGATGGCTTGGTGGCCGAACCACCGGTTGAGCTGTTCGCCTTCGAAGTCGGCTACGACACACGCCTGATTGGTTTCAACCCAGGGACGAATCGCACCCTAACCATTCGGTATCGCCCATGAAGCGGATGACTAGCCCGCAACGCCACGCCGTAACCCACTACGAAGCTGTCGCTGTCGCCTGCCTGCTGGTGCTCGCCGCCGCATTTCGCTTCTATTTGGCCTGGCGGGCGCATGTCGCCACCATCGATACGGCGGTGGTGGGACAAATGGCGCTCAATATCCTAGAGGGTGAGCGCCCACTCTTCTTCAGTGGCCAGAACTACATGGGCGCACTCGAAGCGTACGTGTTGGCCCTGTTTTTCCTCCTCGTCGAGCCGGGTCACGTCACCATGACGCTGGCCACGATCACGTTCACGCTCGCCTGGATCGGCGTCACCTATGGATTCTTCCGCCGGGTCTTTGGCCCCGGGCCCGCCGTAGCCGCTGCCGTCGTCGCGGCGCTGCCGGGATGGACCCCGATCTGGTACACCACCGCCCCGTTCGGCGGGTATCCGCAAACCTATTGCTTCGGCATGGCCTTGCTTTGGCTGGCGCTGGACTTTGATCCCGAACAGCCGCCGCCCCCCCGGTGGCCGCACGCACTTGGTCTGGCCCTGATCGCGGGTATCGGGCTCTGGACCAATTTCCAAATCATGCCCTACCTCGGCGCGGCCGGCGTAGCCGGAGTGATCTTTGCCTACCATCGCCGAAGCCACTGGCGCCAATGGTGGCCCTACGGCGGAGTCGCGCTGGCGATCGGGGGAGCGTTGCTACTGCCGCTATGGGCTGAGCGCGCCCATCAGAAGGTACCGGTATTGAGCGGTTTTTCGCTGGGATCGATACGACACAGTTGGCAGGGCTTGTGGGCGCGTGATTGGCCTGCTTGCCTCCACTGGCCGGACGAACCCATATTGTTGCGGCGGCTAGCGGGACTACTGTACACCGCGGTGCTGACCGGCGGACTCGTATGGACGGTTCGCTTGCCGCGTCCCACGCCCACCATGCAGCAAGCACGCAGGCTGCTGCTGGTTTTTGCCGTGCTCTTCGCCATCACCTATTTTCCCCACCCCATGACCGGTTATGTGCCCCGCTACCTAATCGCCCCCTTGATGCTGGCGCTGAGTTGGTCGGTGGCCGCCTGGGTGCACCTGCCGAACCGCTGGTTGTCACGTGCGGGCTGGGGCCTAGTGCTGGCCATGGCCGCGTATAACGCGCACGGCACGTGGCAGACCGCCCGCGCGCGCGCACCGGCCAAACAGGCCACGCTGGCGGAATTCCAGGCCGTCGTCACGGCGGCGCGCGAGCAGGACTGGCGCACCCTCCAGCACACGGGTTCACAGACCGAGGGTTACCAAGCCGCGCGCCTAACCTTCAAAGCGCACGGAAACCCCGTCTTTACCTCCGCGTTCAGCGAGCGATTCCTAACGAACCAATCGGCTTGGGAATTCGGCGACCACCCCGCCCTCCTCACGCGCCGCGCCGCGCTGCCCTTCCTGCTCGGCAGTTATAGCGCGCTGGGAGCCAATCCCGGTCAGATCGTTGCCGCCGGTGCCTATGCCTTGATCGAGAATCCGCCGGTACCACGGCGGCGTGAGTTTAGTGTCCTGCCAACCGGGATAGCTGATTTTAGCGGCTCGCCTAACCAGCACGCTCTATTTGACCGGTCGAGCCGTACGGCCTGGCCGGACGCCGCGATGGATGCCACTTCGATCGTGCTCGAATTTGATCCTCCAATGCGTATCGGCGGTTTACGGGGGGTCGCCGACAGGCCCGAGGAACTGCCGTATCGCTATTGGATCCGTGGTCGCACACCCGAGGGCGAGTGGCTCGATATTCAACGTTCCGAACAGCGCATCGCCGCCACCTATTTGAGTGGAGATCAGGTCTACTTTCGCGGCTTCAACCCCTGGATGGATATCCGCTTTCCGGCCCTCGATATCAACGCGCTGGAATGGCAAGTGGAAAGCGGTCCGGCCAACCCCACACCGCCGCGGTTGATACACCTTTTTGTCCTGGCCGATATGGGCGAAGCCTGGCCGGAGCTGAACCCGGCACTTGACGCTCTGCTCGATGGTATTGCCCGGCATCCAACCGCCGGTGTGATTGCCGAACGGGGGCTGTTGCGCTTGTTGCACCGTCACGCGAGGGCCCACGACCGCGCGGAGAAGTTGATAGACCGCATCCCCCTCCCCTACAATCCACGTTTCCGTCGCACGCTACCCAACACCATGCCGCTCCCGGCTAACGAAACGATACTGATTGTGGAAGGGGGATACGCCGAAGCCGCCTTTCTACGTATTGAGGCTACCGGGCGCGAAATCGACCCCATCGTGACCGCTCCCCCGTTCACGGCCTACCGGGTCGCACCGGCCCCAGCCGCACCCGCCACTTTGCACTGGCGTGGGTTTACCGTAGCTCATTAATCAGCGAGCCGTAAACATGGCCCCGTTCCCATGTTA
>SLLF01000201.1 GCA_007134175.1 Kiritimatiellia bacterium
CCAGCGGCTGATAGGTTCCGTCCTGGGAAAAACGGAAGTTTTCGTACGAATCCACATGCTTGATGCGGAGCGACGCGTCCCACCGTCCCACCTCCGCCTGCAAACCGGCGGTGGCGATCAGGGACGGGACTTCCCGGTACGTCTGATGCGCGCCATCCTGCTTTTCCTGCGATCGCATCCAGGTCAAATTACCGAATAGAAAAAGTTGGTCATTCCAGATGCCGGGGGTGCGCACATCCGTTTCGATGCCCTGCTGCCGGATATCCCGATTACCCGAAAAATAGAACTCGTCGCCGGCTTCATCCAGGCCGGTTTCGTTCACCAGCACAATGGCCGACTGCCGCCAGATACTGAAGCCCCCGACACGAAGATGCCCGCGGGCCCGTGGCCCCCAGGCCGCGATCCACCCCCCATCAACCGTGTACCGGTCTTCACGGTCCGGCCGGGTGCCATCCGTGGTCCGGGCCCCGGGGCCGGGATTGCGGGCACCCGCGCCGGCATGGGCATACCACTGATGGTGCTCGGTCATGCGCCGCGTAGCACCGGCGGTACCGGCCCAGATGGCGTCATCCCAGCGATCCTGCACACGGCGGGACTGAACGGACTGGCCCGTGAGCGTGAAACCGGGGTTGTTGAAATCATGGAAATAGGAACGAGCATAGCGAGCGCCGACATCAAGCGTCCAGTCGCCAACGCGCTGCTCATCAGCAACAACCAAGGCCACAGTGCTGACATCCTGGCGGGATCCGACGTAGGACTGTTTTCCATCCGGGGCCGTCCAGCGATGGATCCACCCACCCAATCGCAGGGTATTATCCGGCGTGAGGGCCCACCCTTGAATGACCTGGGCCCCGTATTCCCGGTCATCCTCGTCGGCTACCGTGTCACCGGGACCAGGACCGTCGGGGTCAATTTTCCGGCGCGTATAGCGTGCCTGCCGATCGGAATAGAACGTGTGCCAAGCCGTCGTGGTCCGGTCCGACCACCGGTGCTGCCCGCTCAGTTTAAGGTGCGTGTAGTGCAGCGGATCGTATGTTTCCCGGCGGTTCTTGAGCGCCCGCGAGGCCGGGCCATCGGGATCGGGTTGTTCGAGCTGTCGATAGCCGTACAGCGTCCAGGCCGCGACCCGTAACAGGTGGTCGGGGTCGGGTTCATAGACCACGCCGCCAAATGCGCTATAGATCTCCTCGCCGGCGTTGCGGCCTGACGGGCCGTCCGTCCGGTAGTATTGCCCGCCGGCCTGATAGGCCGTGCCGGGTCCACCCTGGGCCGCATGGAGGGCGAACGCGCGAACGGTGCCCAGGCTACCGCCCTCCACGCCCACGGTGGTTGCAGGCGGTTGGTCCGGTTGTATGCGGGGGCGCCGGGGCACGACTTCAATCAGCCCCACCACATCGGCCAACCCGTGGAACAAGGTGGCCGGCGAACGCACAATGTTGATTTCCTCGATCATGGCGCCCGGCAGCACATAGAGCAGTTCACGCGCGTCCCGTTGCCAAACCCCGTCGAACACCACGTCGGGATAGGGATAGATCTGGCCGCGAAAAGAATGGAACTGTTTGTATTTACGGCCGCGCGTTTCGGTGTGGATGCCGGGCATGGCGATCAGGGCGGCGCTGGTAGTGGCCGGCATGATGTGCTGCAGGTCGGCCCGCCCCCAGGAATCGGTCAGCGCGTCGATAGCGGCAGATTCCCGGGTGGGCTCATACAGCAGATCCCGTTCGGCACGCACGATCAGACGATCGAGCTCGTAGGTCCGTTCAGCCGTCTCACCGCTTGCGGCAGCAGCCATCCATAAACCGGTTCCCGCCAGCACGGCGAGACAACGGATCCATTTGACATTCATGCTTATGCTCCTTGGGTTAAGGAGGAGAGCCGCACCCGCACCTGGCTATAGGCGGCCCACTCCTTGTGATGGGTGACTAACAGCACAATACGTCCTCGTCGTGTTTCCTGGACCAGCGTGTCCTTAACCAACGCGGCGCTTTCGTCGTCCAGGTTGCCGGTGGGTTCGTCGGCGCAAATCAACGGTTTGTCCCCCAGCAGCGCGCGCGCAATGGCCACCCGTTGCTGTTCGCCCGCGCTGAGTTGGGCGGGCCGATGGGCAAAGCGGTGGCGGATACCGAGGCGTTCGCCCAGTTCTAAAATCCGCGGAATATGTTTCCCCGGGTCGGCGCACCAACGCAACGGCCAACGCAGGTTGGCCTCGACATCGAGATAAGGAATGAGATGGAACCGTTGGAAAACGAACCCGACCCGATTGGCCCGGAACCGGTTGCGGGCTGCAGGGGTGAGCGCATAGGGATCGACATCATCAAACTGCACGGTCCCCTTATCGGGCGGGGACATGGCACCGGCGATAAAGAGCAACGTGCTCTTGCCGCAGCCACTCGGTCCCTCGATCACCGCCAATTGACCCGGCTGCACCACCAGGCTAAGCCCGGCGAGTACCGGCACGGCGCCCGTTGGGCCAAGGAATGATTTATGAATGTTTTCCAACTGCAGCACGGGCTTACTCCTCGGCCAGAATGCGGGTGGGATCAAAACGCAACAGACGAATCAGCGGCGCCAGCGAAGCGGCGGCTACCGCCGCTACCGTGAGCGCCAGCAGAACGGGATAATCGGACCAGACCACCGCCACCGGCTGCGTGTGCGTCACCAGCACGTGGGACAGCCAGCGCACCGAGGCCTGTGAGCCCAGCAGAAAACCGGCCGTAGCCGCCACCACGGCAATGGCCAGCAATTTGGTGAGGAAGAAGCCGTACAGAAATCCGTGGCCGGCACCCAGCGCCATCAGCACGGCCAGTTCATAGCGACGCTCATTGATCTCCATCCAGCCCAGTACCGCCAACATCAGGACCGTCACCATGGCGACGGCCAATAGAAGATAATCCAGGTAGCGGGCCGTCGTAAGCCGGGACAAGGCGCGGGCGTTGAGCACGTTCATCTGCGGGAGCAATCGCCACGCCGGATGCTGGTCCGCCAACCGGTTCTCCAGCCGGGCCAACCCGTCCTCCAACGTGCGCCCCTGCATGCAAAGAAACCCAAGTACCAGATTCACCTGATCGGGTTTATCCAGCTGTTCCTGGACCACTGCCAGCGGGAGCCACAAGCGCTCGTCGTCCAAGGTGCTGCGGGCGGGATAGACCTTTTGGACCCGGTAGGGCACATCGCTCCCCATCTCCAGGAAATCGCCGGGAAGCAACTGCCAATCCCGCCCTAACGCGTACCCTAAGGCCACGGTGCCTGGCTCAAGCGGTTCAAGCAAATGGGCCTTTTCCTCTGTCACCTGGTGGTCATCCCATACCGCCAAGCCGGATAACAGAACCGTACGACCCCGGACGGTCGCCGGGGCCTGCAAGACGTTGGCCCAATAGGTGGAGGCGATTTGCCGGTCGGCCGTGAGGGTTGCAATGCGTTCAACTGGAAAGGTCGTCAAATCGCCGTAGCCGGATGCCGCTTGCAGCGGGTCGGCTTGCCGGTCGACAAACCACAGGTTGTGGCCCATCTCTTTCATGATCAACTGCATGGACCGGAGCTGGAAGCGAGCGCTGTTGCGCGTGTAACTGTGCAGCGCGACCACACCGGTCAGCGCCAGGACCACCAGCAGGCTGACGGCCCACTGGTGGCGGATCTGCGCCCACCACGGCTGCAGATAGAACCGCGCGCCCAATCGGCCGGGCCGCGAGCGGTCCCGCCCGGACACGTGTCCAGCAGAAATCGAATTGGATTCAGACATGCATTTCCCGTAGCTACCGTGCCGCATCGAGGCGGACCATCGTTCATTGATAGGCAGTACGCCGCATCAACGGTATCGGGGACAACTCATTTGGAAAGGATTAACCGGACTGGTTGAAGCGAAGCGCGTGGAGGTTGCCCTGGTGATTGCGGAAGAAACCCCAGCCGCCATCCGTTACCAGCCCGTGACAGGACCCTCCTGTGGCTGAGGAGCTCCATAAAAGGGTACCGTGTTCCGCATCCAAGGCGAACAACGAGCCGACGTTTCGCCCGCCCAGCAGATAGACAACCCCGTCCGCCTCTACCGCCGGACTACAACCCGGAATGTCCGCCGTCCACAGCGGCAAGCCGGCCGTAACCGTGTACACGTGGACGTGGCCGGCCCGGAGGAAGATGCGGTCGTGGTGAATGGTCATACTAGCCGGCCAGCCGGTGTCGCGCGTCCACGAAACAGCACCGGAACCAGCGTCGAAAGCGCGCAGCCGCCCGCCCGCCGCTCCGTGGACAGAGGCCAGCACCACATGGTCGCCGGCGGTATCCAGCCAGAGCGCCCCACCGGGCTGTGCGGCATGGCGAGTGGTCCAGACCAGGGAACCCCGGTCGGGATCCAACGCCGAAAGCGTGGTGGCGGAAGCTACAAAGAGTAACCCACCGGCCCCGGTCGCCATGCTCCGGGGTGGATCGTCCGGACGCGACCATGTCCAACGAAACTGACCGGCATGCCGATCCACCGCATAGAGGTTGTTGGCTTCGGAAAAGATTACGACATCCGCCGCCGTAAGCACGGCAGGAGGGGTGGCGGGGAAAGGGCGCGATTCGCGCACATAGGACCACTGTTCGATCCCATCGGCTATCCGAATGGCCACCAAGCGCCGACCGGGAAAATGTTCCAACAGATACAGATGACGGTCATCCGCGCTGAGAAATCCGGTTGCCTGAACGGTGGAGCGCCATCGGGTGGCACCAGTCTCGCGCTCAAAAGCCGTGAGATAGACGCGATCCCCGTCAATCGCATGGTCGAAAGCGAATACCAAGCCTTGCGCCACGAGCAGTGAATCAGCGAAGCGGCCGGGACCGTGCGGCAGTCCATCGCGAATCCAAGCGACGGCCGGGGCGAGTGCCCCGACGTGATCGGGCCCCGGACGCAGCACCAAGAGGCCGCCAATCAACGCCACCACCGCGGCTGCGGCTGCCCAGCGCCATGGAAACCAATGAGGTGCCCGGCCCGGGACGGGCGCGGTGGCGGATGACGCATGCACCAGCGCCGCACACACCCGGTCCTTGATCTCCTGCCCCCGGCGCCCGGCCAGATGGGCGGCGTAACGGCGCAGTCCGGCCACCGTATCGTCAGCCGCATCCCACTGCGCGTGATCAGAAACAGCACGTTCGTGACGGGCTCGATTCATAGGGTTTCTCCTGTGTTTTCCATGCGCCACCTCCATGAATCATACGCCGCGGCATCGGTTTTCGGGACAGGCGCGCGTTCCAACTGGTCACGCAGCAGTCGCAGGGCACGCTGTCCCCGCTTTTTGGCGGCCTCCTCGGAGCAGCCCAGGATATGGGCAACCTCGGGAAAAGGGCGGTCTTCGATAACGCGCAGAATCAGGATTTCACGATCTTTTGGGCGCAACCCGCGCAAGGCGGTCCGTACGGCATCATACGCCTCTGGATCAGACGGCTGTTGCACCACATCAAGCTCGGGAACCGCCCGCTGCAGGCACAAGCGATAGCGGACTTCCTTGCGGGCCAGATCCGCGCATACTCGGCGCAAGATTGTGTAAAACCAAGGCGCGAATCCGCGCGCCGGGTCGAAGCGCGCCGCATGACGGGCCACCTTGATGAAGGCCAGTTGAACGGCATCATCAGCCAGTCCGGCCCGCCGCAACCGACCATTTGCGATGACCAAGGCCGCCGGCATATACCGGCGCATCAGATCATGCAGCGCAGTTTGGTCCCCGTGCGCGAAGCGGGCCAGCAAAGCTTCATCAGCCACCGGGTCGTCAGAAGGCGCAGCCTGTTCATCCATGGCGTGACGCTTCCCGGGCGCTCACTCCTGCCTCTGCCTGGCGTGGTCAATCTGCGCCTGGAACTCGATGCCGTTGATGATGGGCGGGAGGGTGGAACCGGCCGCCGACTTCAACTCGATCGTCAGGGCGTGTCCGGTCACCGGCACGCGTAGATCATGCACCAACCCCGTAAAGGAACCGCCGACCTGAGCCGCGATATCTACCGCCGCCAGTGCCTTCTCGCCGTCGACCCAGACATCGAACACCCGTTGTCCCGCTGCTACATCCGGACGCAATTCAGCAAAATGCAATCGGACCAAATACTCGGTATCCAGCAGGTCCTCAAATTCCCAGCGGCCCTCGCCCTCGTAGATTGAGGAGAGCACCCAGGGGATGCTACCGTTGGCGTCCCGGATAGCTGTGGAATGCCGGTGGTAGTGCCCTTCCTGATCGAACCACACTCGGCCCGCGGCATCAACCCGGCGGCCCGGTGCGCCGAAGTTGAGGCCGTGTCTGGACGGATCCGGTGGGGCGGCGTCGTAGCGGGTCCATTGCTCGATGTGCGGGTCGTCGGGCATATGGATCATCGCCAGCGACGTTTGCAAGGCATAGCTACAGGTACAGGTACGCGAATAGTCCAGCGCACTGATCACCCCGTCGGCGGCCACCATGTTGGCCGTGCAGCCGGAACGGAACCCGCTAAAATTGCCGGTCCCGGTATCGTTGGCCAGATCAAAGTAGGAGGCGTAACCACTCCGGAAGAAAAGGAGATAGGGCGAGGCGCTCAACGTGTTGCAGCCGTAGGCACGCCGGTATTGCCACGTAGTGGTCTCCCCGGTCAACGGCTGGACCCGGTGCCACCGTTCACCGGTCAGTACCGAGATAGCGTGTCCGGGACGACCGGGAATGAGCTTCTCACCGTGTACCGCCCCAGGCAGGACAAAATTCCCGCCGGTCCAAACAATCTCGCCCGTGGCACCGCAGCGGGCCGCCAGATGTCGCGGCTCGTCCTCGAGCGGGCGCCGCAGGTCTACGCTGCCGCCCTCGATCAGCATGTCGTGGTCCGCCACATACATCAGGAACGTGCCGAACACATCGCTGTCATGCCCCCAGCGCTCTTCGCCCGTGGCCAAGTCCAGCGCCATGATCGTAGAGGAGCGGTCGGGCCGCCGTCCGCGTCGGGCGCGTTGTTCCAACGCGTTTTCCGAGAGACCATCGATGAGATATAACGTGTCGCCATGGGAAATGATCGCGTTATGGCGAAATCCGATGGCGGCCTCGCGTTCCCAGACCAGCTCCCCGGTATGGCGGTTCAGCACCGCCAGCCGGCGGCTGGAGGTGGCCGTATAACTCCCGGTCCATCCGATCCGCTGGTCCTCGAACAAGTGGGGCTCGGTGGTAAGCACCAGCGCATCGCCCTGCGCATGAATATGGCCCCAGTCGATCGCCTCGGGATCGTCATAGATGTCACGCGGGTGGCGGCCCGGCAGCTCGAAGACCGCCTGAATTTCACCTGTCGCCGGATCCAGTTTGTGGATGGCCCCTTCATAGCGAATGTAGACCGCGTCCGGCAGGCTGACGATGGGGCTGCCGACATAGGTCGCCCCCGGTATGTTGGTCATATAGACTTCGCGCCCGCCCCGCCAACGCTCCTCCAGCTCCATGTTCGTGGCATGGTAACCGATACCGGGGAAGGCCTGTGACCAGAGGATCCGGCCGGTATAGACGCAGCGCGCCCCAGCTGAATCGACGCCCAGATAGAAAATGCGGCCACCGACCACCTGCGGGCGCGGGCCACCGGAGTGACGTGGCAGAATATCGTGATTGTTCGGGCCACCGAACCAGAGGATGCCGACCGGCAAGCGGACCCGATGCTCCGGCGACATGATATTGTGGGTCGGATCCCGGTACTGGTGCGTCCACTGACCTGCCCCCGGCAGCGGCCCGTGACGCCGGGCTTCCAGCGTCCTGTTGCGAATACGCGCCTCGACGGCATCGACGGCATGCGCTTGCAAGGCCCGGTTCCGGACCCGCACATTGCCGAGATGGGCGATCCCCCCGTACGGCCGCAGCCGCTCCAGCGCATGCGCCAGCGCTTGCGGGGTGGTCAGACCGGCGGACTGGGCGTCTTCGCTCAACACCAGGCTGAACAGGCAGGGGTTCACGGCAAACAGGGCCGGTTCCGCCGCAATCACCGCCGCGCGTCGACCGTAAAGGTCCGCCGCCGCCAGCTCGGTGCGCAGCGCCCGGACAGTGTCGGCATCCGACTCCACCACGACCACGCGCAATTCGCTCTGGACCAGCAGCTCGCGTAGCAGATCTCCGCTGCCCGCCCCCAGCAGCAGGGCGTAGCCTTCCGATTCGCCAAGGTTTTTCAAGGCCTGCCGCGCCACCGCGTGCCAGGCGTCCGTACGCGGTGTAACCGGCTCGGGCACGAACGCATGGACAACCGGGTCCACCGGTTCCGGACCGAAGCAATAGATGCGCCCGTCTTCCGTCACCACAAACAACCGGTCACGCGCCGCCAGCGAGTAGAAGACCTCGCCATCAATTGAATCCTCCAGCGCCTTCAGGCGATCTTGAATCATCGCGTTTTCCTGAAAGCCCAGCCCCCCGGCATGGACCGCGTAGCCGCCGCCCCCTTTGCGACCGCGGAAGCTGTACTCGATGACAGCCCCGGTCCTACGGTCCAGGCGCATCGGTTCCTGGCCGCGACCGGGCGAGACCACCAGTTGGTTGTCGTCCACCGCCAGATAGCCCTGCGGCGACAGGCCGCCATAGCCCCGGGCACCGCCATGAGGCAACCGCACATAGTCGGAGCTGGTGGTGTCGTTGACCCAGACCACCTCGCCGGACTGTGCGTCGAGCGCATAGATGAACACGCCGTGCAGCGGCCAGATACCAGCGGCAAAATAGACCGTATTCTCTGTAATGACCGGACCGCCGCGGACCGCCCAGAAATTGATGATACGCTCGTTGCCAAGAAAGCGCTGGTCGGTTGGACCGGCGCGGAAAGACCAATCCAGCTCACCGGTCTCGACGTCCACACAGTACAGATGCCCGTCGTCGCTGGCGAAGTAGACCCGGTCACCCCACGCCACGGGCGCCAACCGCACCGGGCCGTCCGTGTAGAAGCGCCACTCCTCAGCACCGTCCTCGATGGAATAGGCGGCCAGGCTGTCGCTCACATTGGAGGGCACAAAGATGCGCGCGCCCAGGACAACCGGTGCATACGACACATCGAAGTCCAGCTTGCCGCGGTCGTCCCACTGGAACGGCCAGGCGCGTTGCGGCGCCGGCAGCTCGCGCACCCATTGCAGATGCAGCTCGTCATTCAGCACCAGCGGCGTGTCTGCGCTGCGGGCCGCGTCGTACCGCCACATCGGCCAGTCGGTCGGCGAAATAGGCATGGTGATATCGACCTCCACGTCCAAGGCCTGCAACGCTTCCAAGGCGGCACTTCTGAGCACCAGGCTTTCACGACCATCTTCAGCCACGGCCAACAAATCAGCGGCGGCCGCTTGATCGCCTGCAGACGTGAGGGCGCCTATGACCTGATACCTCAATGGGCTGCTGGTCAGGTGACGCAGCGCCTTACCCAGCAGCGCCACTGCTTCCGCATCGGCTCGGTCTCTCAGCAGCCTCGGGAATCGACCCTTCTGATGCGCTTGTTCCAGCGCCTGATTCAGCGCGGCAAACAGGGTGGGCTCACTCGTGTCCAGCGATTCAATCATGAGCGCTAGGGCATCGTATTCACCCAGCTGCCCCAGTGCCCAAACCGCCGCCAGTCGCGCGTCGAGATCCGCATGGGTTTTGAATGTGTGGATCAATGCCGCTTCATCCGGTGCCCCCAGTTCCACAAAGTGGTCGGCTTGTTCGCGCGACAGGATGTTGTCGCGGATAAGGGCCTGCATTGTTTCGTCGAATGTTGCCAGCCATTCCGCCTGAGGATGATAAACGTCCCCGGCCAGTGCCGCCAATTGTTCATCGGATAACGCCGCGTCAAAAAAACGGACGTCGTCAAGCAGGCCCCTGAACGAAGCCCGGTCTGCCCTCAATTCCAATGCCACCCGTAAATCGTCGCGTGACCATTCATCCACGCGATTTGTGCGCGCCGCCACACCGTTGACGAAAACCGTCAGCTCACCGTCAGCAAAACGGAGGGCCACTTTTTCCCATTGGCCCGGTGTGTGGCGGGCTACGTTCAAGGCGCCAAAATCAACCAGGCGCTGCTCCGCCTCCGGCGGAATGAAGAATGCCGGGCGGAACAAGCCCGCATTGCCGGCGCTGGCGTGAACCAGCACCGCCAGTTGATTATATGCGCCACCGCGCAGGTGCTCGGGTGCGATGGTTACCGTAAAAGGCTTGTCCCATATCTGATCGATCGTCCGACCCGTTGATTCCGTGGATTGTTCGCCTACCAGTTGGCCATTGACGTAGATCCATCCCTGTTCATCCACGCCCGCGAAGTGCAATTCATGGGGTTGATCCGCGTAGGCTTCCGGCACAAAAAAGCGGGTCTGATACCAACCGTATCCGAGATACGAACCGACGTCCGTTTCCGACCAGAAGGCGGGGACCACCATACGCTGCCAGGCGTCGTCGGGGGCGTCTCCGTACCATTGCTGATCGCGCCCTTTTGCATCGGGGTCGGGACGGAAATACCATGGTTCGCTCAGGGCCAGGGGTCGGGGGTGAAAGGCGAGGATATCATTGAGTGCCAGTTCGCCCGGGATGTCGGTGCGTGCCCGGCCATCCTTTATCCAGAACGAAAGCGTCCAGCTCGCCGGCAGCTCGAACGCTTCCAGTGACCGCACGGCACCGCCCTGCTGCAGATCGATCGCCCCGGTGGTCTCAACCCCCACGTTTGCCGCTATCCATTCAGGGTAGGGCTGGTTGTAGTCCGCCCGCAACAATTCGGCGGAAGGGCCGCGGCCCGTTACGTCGGCGGCAATGCGCTCCTCCACCGACTGGAAATCCCAGTGAAATAACAGCTCCCCAGCCGATGCCGTTCCACCCAAGGCCACCGACAAAGTGAGCAGCCAGATCCAGATTGACGGTTTCACAACATGTTGTTTGTTCATTATCATTTCCTTCGAATACTTATTTTACGCTTGAACCGATGAAACCGATGAACCCCTACCGTAGGTTGATTTTGATTGCTAGTCAACGTGTCCGTATCGCCATAGCGGGAGCCGATTGCGCTGTTGTAAAGGTGCGTGAATAGAGGCTGAAAAGAGGGTGGTTAATGTCGATCCCCCCGATTGGCCTCGAAAACCCCAATATTGTTGAGTGGAGGACGAGAAAAAGCGG
>SLLF01000302.1 GCA_007134175.1 Kiritimatiellia bacterium
TTCGCGGGATGGAAAGGCCGCCCCGCTGTATCAACAGGTCTGCATCGAACTGGTGCGCATCGGGTTGGTGGTCTGCATCATCGATTCCCCGGGCCACGGGGAGTTGGTGCAGTGTGTGGACCCGCACAGCGGCGCACCACTGGCCGGCACCAATACCCTCGAGCACAGCTACCTGCAACTGGCGGCCTCGGTGCTGAGCCGCAACATTATGCGTGAATTCATCAACAATGCCCGGACCGGGCTCGACTGGCTGGCGGCCCAGCCGGAAGTCGATGCGGCGCGGTTGGCCGTAACCGGGAATTCCGGTGGCGGCCACATGACCCAGGCGCTGATGATGGTGGACGACCGGGTGCAGGTGGCCATGTCCTGCTGCTCGCAAACCACGCGCGAAAAATATCTGGAAAACGGCGTGCGCGCCTATGACGGGGAACAAAACTACTATGGCTGCATACCCGCCGGCTTGGATTACGACGATTTCTTTGCGGCGTTCGCTCCTCGACCGTTGCGGATCGGGGCGGCGGCGCACGACTACTTCGCGATCGAAGGGGTGTTGGAAGCCGTTGAACGCGCCCGGCGGATCTACCGCTTATTTGATGCCGAGGACCGGATTGATTGCTATATAGCCCCTGACGAACATCACGGCTACACCGCGCCGCTGCGTCGGGGTTGTGTGGAATGGTTTGCGCGCCACCTGTCGGGAAAGACCGTTGCGGCACCTGCCGCGGACCCGACAGCAGAAAGCCCGGAAACGCTGCAATGCACGCGCTCCGGACAAGTGCGGTTGGATTATCCCGATGCCCCATCGATTCTCGACCTGCTGCGACAGGAGTGGGACGCCGTCCGGCAACGAGCCTCGTCGGGAACGCGGTCGCTTGAGGATTTGCGCCAGCGACTGGATCTGCCGGCGGCGATTGAACCTCCCGCACACGTCCGCCGCACGGCCCGTGCGACGGAGCAAGGCGTCACGGCCGACCGTATTTTTTTCTTCAGCGAACCGGGTATTATCGTAACCGGTGTTGTATACTCGTGCCTGCCGTCACCAGCGCGTGCGACCCTGCTGCTGATTCCGGACGGAACCGCCGGGCAGGACCCTTACCGGCAGCGGATCAGTGAGCGCGTGGCGAACGGGGAGCTCGTGCTGGTGTTTGATCCACGCGGAATCGGAGCCGTGCAGATGCGTCGTCGCAATCAAGGCCAGGGATTGGCTCACAAAAGCACAGAATTTCGTCTGGCCAACGACCATTTTCTATTGAGGACCAGTCTGGCGTCGCGTCGCGTGTTTGATGTGCTGCGGGCGAGTGCCTACTTGCGTAGCCGGCCGGATGTGTCTGCTGAGCAACCGGTGGAGATCGAGGCGCATGGGTGGCCGGCCCTTTACGGTCTGCTGGCTGCGGCAGTCGGGGAAGCCGTGATAGCGGGACCCATGACGGGACTGCCGGAATCGTGGGAGGCCCTGTTTACGGTTTGTGACCGCCATGCGGAACCGTTTGCCGAATCGTTGATCGTTCCCGCATTACGCGGGGAATGGGATCTGGACGACTTACGGCGTCTGGCGATAACGGGCTAGCCCTGCATTTCTCAGCGGATGGAGAGAAAACCGGGCTAGACATGTGTGCTCGTGACGTTAAGGTACGGACTAGATCAATGATTGTCGGGCGAAGGCCGTTCGGTCTCCCGGCTATGCCCGTGTTTATGAAGGATTCCACACAAACCAATGCAGTCCACGGCGCCCCATCCCTGTTATTCCCCTACACAAGGCGGTTATGGGAAAACGCGGGCTGGATTACCCTGGGCGATTTTTTGGCGTTGACCTTCGCGTTGGTCGCCGGCGGCTTACTGCGGCATATCCTGCGCGATGATGCGATGTTGCCCGGTTGGACCTGGTTGATCCTGCCCATTTGGGCGATCGGCGCTTGGGTCACTAACATCACGCCCGGGTGGGGGATGGGGCCCGTGGAACACCTGCGCAAGGTGGTGGTGCTGTTGATGGCTTCCTTCGGCCTGGCGTCCGCCGCTTTGTTCCTGACGCAGACGGGAGCGGAGGCTAGCCGCTTCACCCTGACCACGGCGTTTCTGATGAGTTTATTGCTGGTGCCGTTCCTGCGTGTCCGGGTCAAGGCTGAGCTGTTGCATGCCGGCCGCTGGGGGGTGCCGACCGTGATCTATGGCAGCGATGCGACGACGGCCCACGTTCTGGAATCGTTAACGTCGGAGGCCGGCATGGGGTATGTGCCGGTGGGGATCTTTGATGACGAATCGAGTCCCGGGAGCTTGATTAATGGGATTCCGGTTCTGGGCGGATTGCAAGAGAACACCCCTGACGCCCCCTATGCCATTATTGCGACCGCCCAGACATCACGGGAAGCGCTGATCCAGCTTTTGGAGGGGCCATTGATGGTTTATCGGCGGGTCATTCTAATACCTGACCTGCTCGATGCGCCGTCGTTGTGGGTGACGCCGCGCGATTTTGTCGGGCTGGTTGGTTTGGAAGTGGCGGTAAAGCTCTTGAACCCCGTCGCCCGTTGGAGCAAACGGGTGGCGGATGTGGTTATGGTGCTATGCGCGGCGCCGTTCTGGTTGCCGCTGTGTGGAGGGTTGGCCTGCTGGATATGGTGGCAGGACCGCCATTCGCCGTTTTTTGTCCAGGAACGCGTCGGCTATTTAGGGGAACGGTTCAAGACCTACAAGTTCCGCACCATGCATCCTAATGCCGAGGAAGTGCTGCAGCGCGAATTGGCCGCGCATCCCGAGCTGGAGGCCGAGTGGGCGGTTGAGTATAAATTGAAGAATGACCCGCGCGTGACCAA
>SLLF01000167.1 GCA_007134175.1 Kiritimatiellia bacterium
CCGGTTCCGCTGCGCCCCAAAGTAGCTGGTCGCCGACGGTGAACGCCGTGAGATAGTCGGCACCCAGTGTCATCTTGCGCAGTCGCCCAATTGCTATTTCGAGGCGGCCGCTGACGGCCGCCGGTGTCAGATGGGCCAACGTGGTTTCTCTGGTGTTCGGGATCAGGCGCACCCATTGGTTGGCGCGCTGAATCGCCTCTTCGATCTCGGGCAACGGCACATCCTGTCTCAATTTAATTGTCAAGCCTTGACTGTGGCAGCGCATCGCGCCAACCCGCACGCACTGTCCATCCACCGGCAGCGTGGGTGTGCATCCCATAATTTTATTGGTTTCCGCCTGGCCCTTCCATTCCTCCCGCGTCTGGCCGTTCTCCAAGGCACGGTCGATCCACGGTATCAGGCTGGCGGCCAGTGGGGCGCCAAACTGGTCGATCGCGAAGTCCGCCTGCTGTAAACAATCGGCCACCTGCTGTTCGACCGCCAGCACCGGTGCCGCTGGATCGCCGGCAGCCCTTCCGGCTGCTTGTCCAATCTGAGCCATCTGCCGCACTAATTCCTTGAGTGGTGCCGCCCCGGCCCCCGAGGCCGATTGGTAGGTCATGGTGCTGATCCATTCCACCCATCCTCGCTCAATCAAGCCGTGCATGGCCATGAGCATCAAGCTCACTGTGCAATTACCACCAATGAAATCTTTGACGCCCTCGTCCAGCGCCTTATCGATCCGGGGCCGGTTCACCGGGTCCAGTACGATCACACTGTTGGGTTCCATACGTAGCGCGGAGGCGGCATCCACCCAGTAGCCATCCCACCCCGCCGCACGCAGCTGCGGGTGGATTTCCTTCGTGTAATCCCCCCCCTGACAGGTCACTAATATGTCCTGCTCGGCCAGAGCCTGCAGATCGCTCGCGTCGGCCAACGGTTCGCAGTTTCCTGCGATGGTTGGGCCGGGTTGTCCGGCTTGCGAGGTGGAGAAGAAGCGCACAGGCAGATTCTGCCAGTCGTTTTCCTCCTGCATGCGTTGCAGCAGCACTGCACCCACCATGCCGCGCCAGCCAATGATTCCCACACTTTTTGCCATGCTCGGTACCTCGTCTTTTGTTATGCTGGACCAAGGCGGATGAAGGTCTGCCCGATCCATGAGACAACAGTCTTGCTTAAACGGGCCGTTCCTGTCAATCGGCATGAATCGATCGTGGGCGACTGTAGAAGGCCGCGGCCCGTTCCCGGCGCGCCGAAAAAGATTCATCCGCCCATGGGCCGTCGTATTCTGTATACACGGCGGCCGCCCGGGCGACCTCACCCTCCAATAGGTAGGCCCGGGCCCGTGTGTCCAAGTGTTCCAGTACGTCGGCTATTCGTTGCTGTCGTTCACGCTGTGCTTGTCGTTTGCCATGGTGCCGGCGCCATTCCTGCAGTCGGTTCCGGGCCGTCTGCCAACCGGCGTGGATAGATCCGGTAGCACTGGACCAGGCGTGGGGTAGGTCATGTAGCGCGCGCCAAGACCGATCCGCATGGGAGGAGTGGTCCGGAGTAGGGGGCTCGCGGTAGCTGCCGGCTACCCACCACGCGATCCCGACCAAGACCAGCAGCAGAGCCAACGCCCAACTGACGGTCCGGTGGCTGGGGCGGCGACGCGGATGCGTTAAAACGGTCCGGGTTGCCGGTTGAGGCGTAGGCCGCAGAATGGCTGGCGGCCACTGATCCAATGCGGACTGAACCGCCAGCAGCATGGTGTCCCATGAATCGAAGCGATCACCCGCATGCTTGGCAATCAACCGGTCCAGTATCCGCACGCTTGCGTTGCTGATGTGCGGAGCGTATGTAGCCAGCGGTGGGGGCTGCTCAAAACGCTGGCAGTCCAGGATGTCATCAACATCTTCCGACTCGAACGGCGGATGACCACAGCACATCTGGTAGAAGGTCATGCCCAGCGCATACATGTCGGTGCGAAAATCGAGATCGCGTTCCCCGCGTACTTGTTCCGGGCCCATATAGTGGGGGGTACCGAAAACCTGGCGGCTATTTCCCACCTCCTCTTCGTAGACAAACCGCGACAAGCCCAGGTCGGTGAGTCGTATATCCCCGCTATCATCAATCATGATGTTGGCGGGTTTGATGTCTTGGTGGATGCAGCCGAACGCTTCCCATGCGTAGCGCAATGCGTCGCCCACCTTGAAGCAAACCGAAAGGGCTTCCGCCTCACGCAAGGGACCGGACCGCTGGATCCGGGTGTGTAGATCCTCGCCTGCCACGTACGACATGGCCAGGTAGTGCACATCGGCATGGACGCCCGCATAGAAAGCCGCAACGATATTCGGATGCTGTAACCTGGCCAGGTTCTGAATCTCGCGCCGGAAGTGGGCCACTTGAGTAGGTGAAGCCGTGATGCCAGGCGACAGGGCTTTAATGGCTACGGGACGGGAGAGCGAGCGCTGCTGGGCTAGAAAAACTTCACCCATGGCCCCTCGTCCGATACGCCGGATCAGTTGGAAGTCGTCAACTACCATGCCCGGCTGGAGCCCGGGTTGATGCCGATTGACCAGGGCCTGGCAATAAGGGCAGACCACGTCCTCCATCTTGCCAATGGCTGTAATGGGTAGCCTCTTATGGCAGTTGGGGCAGACCAACCGTTGAGCTTCGACCAAAGACTCTCCGTGATCCGTATAGGTGCTGTGGGCGTTCGAATGCGTCACCGGTTGCTCCGTGCATGCCAGGCTGGCGTTGCTGCATAATCGTCAAAGGCGGCAGGTCATAGTCACCGTTTGTAGGATAGTGAAGGGGATCCATATGTCAAGCGACCTGCGGTGAAGCCGAGCCGATTGCGCTGTCGGGAAGGTGCGTGAATGGAGGCTGAAAAGAGGGTTGTGAATTTCAATCCCCCAGGTTGGCAGCGAAAACCCCAATGTTTTTTAGTGGAGAAAAGGGAAACGCGGATTTTTCGACCCCCACGCGCGTGACGCGGGGATTCTGTGCGATGAAAGCGCTGGCGAACACCCGGCTGCACTGGACAGCGTGATAAGCCGCACGCTCGCCTGCTGTCATTTTGAGCGCAGCGCAGCGTAGTCGAAAAATCTCGTTTGCCGCCAAGCTGTGTCGCCTTTAAATCCGTTCCCGATGCGATGGTGACTGGCGAAGACGGAGATCGACTTCGCTGCGCTACGCTCCTCGACATGACAAAGTCCCTTCATACTCAACAACAGCCTCCACAAACGCCCCCCCCGCAGCACATACTCCATCAATTTCTTACAGCGCAACCGGCTCGGTGAAGCCTCGGGCGGATTGACCGTGCATCAAAAAAAAGCAGAAAATCAACGTCCATCAACCGCAGGTGAACGCGTAGACCCCGCCATCCTGTCCGGCTACGTAGAGTCGGTCGTTGGCCCACCGCGGACCGGCCAGCACCACGGTGTTCAGTGCGTAGTCCCATATCCGGCAACGGCTCCGCAGGCAAAAGCAGACCACGGTCCCGAGGCGCGAGGCCCAATACGCACGTCCATTAACGAGACAAGGGTCCCCATATACCACCGGTTCCCGTGTGTCGAGGTAGCGCGCCGCACTTTCCGCTTCGGCGGTCACGAGGTATTCGTCGGCTGAAAATACCCCGCTTAGGGATTCTCGCCACAGCACCTCGCCGGTTCGATGGTGAAGGGCCACGACGTCATCATAATCCATCACCACCATGGCACCTTCATGGAACAGCGGCGCACTCATGAACAGGCCGCGGTGTTTCAATTTGCGGTCCCAGCGTACCGTGCCGGTTTCCGCATCAAGGCAGACCGCATGATTTTCCCACCGACTGGTGTCCCAAGCGCTATGGTCGTGGCCCGGCCGCAGCACCGCGAATAACGAATGCACGTTCAGCACCGGTCGCGCGTTCACCCCCTGACAGGCGAATTCCCATCGTGCTTCTCCGGTTGCTGGGTTAATGCAGCGCAATAACTTGGCGTCGGCAAGGTAGGCGTTTCCTTCGTGGACAACCGGAGAGGGGGAAGGCGGCCCGCGTCGCGAATCAACGGCATGCGGGTACCACACGGCGGAACCGTCCCGCAGCGAAAGGCGGGCGAAATGATGCCCCATCCCAACCAGCACGCCATCGTCATCCAGTCGCATCGGTGAACTGCGGAGATAAACTTGTGTTCCCAGTCCGCCGGCGACGAGCACGTCATTCTCCCAAATCCGCTGACCCGACTCTTTGTCAAGGCAAACGACGCGGCCATCTGCAGCGAGAAATACGACGCGGTCGGCCGTCACCAACGGTGTGGTACCGACGGAACAGGCGGGTTCGTGATAGACCCAGCGCTGTTGGCCGGTCGATCCGGACAGGGCCACCAGCACAGGGTGGGTATGGCGAGTTGAAGCATAATGGGAACAGCCGAGGAAAAGCTGATCGTCCTCCACCGTCACCGCGCCATGGCTAAAATGCGCATTCAGGCGCGCGACCCACTCGATTCGACCACGCGTGGATGATTGCTTGGGAGGCACCGGGTTCGATGATGTCTTGGCCGCGCTGGAGCAGGGGTCCAGCTGCACCGCGCATTTTTCCTGCAGTATGGGCCAACATGCCCCGTCTTGGCCTTCGCTCGCTACCATGAGATAGACTTCACGAGGCCAATTTGATTGCGGTTGTACCGGGGCGCTCCACAGATAGGGTGTATCCTGCTCGAAGCGGAACGTCTCCAGTAACGGTCCATCCGGCTCAATACCGTAAATCCAACCCGTTATCCGCGCCACCTTGACCGCCGTGTCATATGCCCGCACCACCACATCCTGACGGGTTCCGGTAACAAACTCGCGGCGGTTACCCGGACACACCACCTCGGCATGGCGGTATCCGTTCGTCTGCCGCTGCTCGATTTCAAGGGCACCCTCCGCCTGTGCGGTGACCACATTGAAAACGGGTAAACCGCAATCCGAGTTGCGCGCCACTGCGCCACGGGTCAGGTAAACCGGAATCCCCTGTACGGCTCGAACGTGATTGGTATGGTAGTGACCGCAGAATATACCCCGTACGTTGTATTGCTTGAACAGTTCATAGTAGGCGGACTCGCAATGCTTGAGCCCCTCCAAATGATGTACCCCTACAATGACGTGGCACGTTGCGGCGTAGATTTCCAGCACCTGTCGCGCCCACTCCAGCGCCACCACCGCTTCCTCTCCCCAGGGCAAGGCGATAAATAAGTAGTTCCCGCATGTAAAGGCGTGATAGGTGGGGTGGTAGAGCGATTCATACGTGTTCCGGAACGGCCGGTCATGATTCCCGATTACGGACATATACGGGATTCCGACAGATTGCTTGAGTTCGGCGGCCAGCTTCAGTTGCTCCGTGTTATTGATGCCCATGTCGCCGGTATCCAGAACAAATGCCGGTGGATCGGGCATGCGTCGTATCGCGCAGGCAATCTCGACCTCCATGCGTTTTGCCCGATATGGATTCGCCACATGGCGGTCGCTACAGTGGATAAAAGAGAAGGATTGGCACGGCTGATTCGCCAGCCGTCGCAACGAAAAGTCAACAGGCTCCATCGTTTGGTGGTCGTCCGGCAACATTCGGAACAGATCGTCACGGGGGGCGAATCCCGGTGGATTGATCAAGGAGATCCAGCGGGCGGCCGCATGCGTTGTGATCGCAAATTCGCCGTCTGCGTTGGTGCACGCGAAGGAGTGCCCATCGGTCACCCAGGCGCTTTCCACAGGTGCGCCCGTCGTTTCTTCCCGTACGCGACCACGAATGGTTGCGCCTGACGCTGCTTGCTGCTGCTCATCCATACTTTACCTCCATCCTTCCGTTGATCGGGGTGGGGAGAGCCTAACGACCCGCGGTTGAAGAGATCAAGTCGGTAGATGCCCGGCGGTCATTGACAAACCAATTCAAAATGTTAACTTACGTGGTAAAGCTCGTGTGCAGTTGGCGATGGTGCTGGCGAGCATGATATCGAACCGTGAAACATAAGATGATCCGCAGGCGTTACGCCAGTGAGTAAAGGAACGGAACATGAATAACGTGAGTTTAGCCGAATATGAAGAGCAGCTTGAAGCGACACGCGACCGCCGGATGGCTTGGTGGCGCGAGGCGCGATTCGGGCTGTTTGTTCATTATGGTCTCTATTCGGTGCTGGGCGAGCACGAGTGGTCCATGGTCTATGGTAATTATCCGGTGGCGGACTATGAGCGGTTGGCCGAACGCTTTTGCCCCAAGCCGGATGCGCCCCGCGAATGGGCCAATTTGGCCGTTGCGTCGGGCATGAAGTACTTGGTATTGGGTACCCGCCACCATGAGGGCTTCAGCCTTTGGGATTCCAAGGCCAATCCCTACAATTCCGTCCGGCTGGGGCCGGGCCGCGATCTGGTGCGGGAGACGGTGGACGCGTGCCGCGAACGCGGCTTGCGCGTGGGACTCTATTCCTCCCTGCTGGATTGCCATCATCCAGACGCGTGGCGGTGCGCTATGGACACGGCTGCCCGTGAACGGTTCCTTGCCTACATCCGTGAGCTGCACATCGAGTTGCTGACGCAATATGGACCCATCGATATCCTCTGGTACGACGCCGCCAACCAGAAGCCGTTCTACCACGCGGAAGGCTGGAATTCGCTGGCGCTGAACCAGGAACTGCGCGCACTGCAGCCGGATATCATTATTAACAACCGCAGCTTGCTCGCCGAGGATTTCGGCACGCCGGAAGAGAAGATCAAGCCGCAAGACCGCGACTGGGAAGCCTGCATGACGTTCAACGACCTGAGCTGGGGCTATATCGATTCCGCTCAGGCCGCCCCCTACACGCTCAGCGCACAGCAGGTGTTGCGCAAGCTGAACGCCGTTTCGTCCGCCGGGGGTAATCTGCTGCTTAATATTGGACCGGCACCGGACGGGTCGGTGCCGCCCGAGTGCGCCGCACCATTGGCACAGGTGGGTGCTTGGCTGAAGGACAACGGTCGGGCCGTGTATGGTTCCAAGCGCAAGCTGAACGGTCAGCCGCTGCAAATCACGCCGCACGGGCTCTGTGGCGTCACGGCGGAAGCCAACCGCATCTATTGCTGGAACTGGATCTGGCCGTCGAGCGGCGAACGCTGGCTGGGGGGATACCAGACTCCCCTGCGCGCCGTCCGCTACCTGCGCGACGGTGCACCGGTGGATTTCGAACAGGCTGGCGACCGTATCCGGCTATATAATCTGCCCACGACCGCACCCGACCCGCATGCCGGGGTGACGGTGATGGAACTGGAATTCGAGGAAGAACCCGTTTTCCACCGGGCCAGTTATTTCCCGCAACTCCATGCCGGCCGCGATTTTTACCGGAAAGGAAACGCATCATGACGCCATGTCCCGCCAAGTTGATCACGGATGACCGGGAAAACCTGCGGCGGCTGGCCAGCCGCTGGGCTGAAATAGCCGCCTTGCCCGCGCAGCGCGAAAAGGCCGCTCTGTGGCAGCGCTTGAATGATCAGGAGTCGGTGCGTCCCATGGTTTGGATCAACGAAATTCCGTGGCACGAGATGAACGTGGACGACGAGCTGACGCTGCGCTGCGACGATCCCTGGGCTCGCGAGCAGGAACAAAAAATGCGTCGTTTGCTCTACCAATGGGATCACTTGCCCGGGGACATGATCATCTCCGACTATTATCCCTTACCGCTGGTTATTCACAGCACCCGGTTCGGCATCCAGGAAGCGGTGGATGTCGCCCGCACGGATGAGTCCAATAACATCGTGTCCCGCCACTTCAACGTGCAAATCGCGTCGTTCGCGGATCTGGAAAAGATCCGCCCGCCTGTCGTGACCTACGACCATGAACGGTCGGAGACACACTATCAGTTGGCGGTGGATACCTTCGGCGACATACTGCCGGTGCGTAAACAGGGGCGTGCGCATATCTGGTACACGCCCTGGGATAACATTATACGCTGGACCGGCGTCGAGGAAGCGATGCTGATGATGGTGGATGATCCGGATCTGGTACATGCCCTGGTGGACAGGGTCGTGCAGGTCTACATGGACGAGCTGGACCAACTGGAGCAACAGCATCTCCTGGCGCTGAACGATAACAATGTTCGCATCGGATCGGGTGGTTACGGATACACTAACGCCTTGCCGGGCGAGCCGGTTGATCCCGGCCAGGTCCGGCCTGCCCAGATGTGGGGGTGTTCCAACGCGCAGATTTTTTCGGAGGTGTCGCCTGCATTCCAGTGGGAATTCGCGGTGCAACATGATTTGCCCTGGATGCGTCGCTGGGGGTTGAACTATTATGGTTGCTGCGAGCCGTTGGACGGAAAGGCGGAAATCCTGGCCCGCATCCCCAACTTGCGGAAAGTGTCGGTCAGCCCGTGGTGCCAGGTGGCCCGCGCGGTGGAGAGGCTAGGGGGGCAGTATGTGTTGAGCCGTAAACCGAATCCGGCTATTTTCGCCGAGGATGAATGGCATCCGGAACGCGCGCGCCGGGATCTGCGTGCCTTCCTTGATGAGGCAGGTAGCGACTGCGATGTGGAGATCATCATGAAGGACATATCCACCGTGCGCTATCAGCCACAACGTTTGTGGCAATGGGAGCGAATGGCGATGGAAGAAGTGGAAAGGGTGGCAAAATGAGTGTTGAAGATGGTTGGGCTGCGCTGCATCTCGATAGACCGCCGCAGGTGCCCCGGACGGAATATTCCGTTGAGCGTCATTGGGATCTGCTGAAGGCCGTTACCGGACAGGCGGTTGGTCCTGACAGTGCACCGGAAGTCATGTTGGAGGTGCAGGCACTCTTTTTCAAGAAATGGAACTACGGATTGCGCTGGAGCACCTTCATTAACCGCAAGGCCTTCGAGGGCGGCCGCTGCACCGATATGGGCCATGCCGAATACGCCGCCGGCGGCACCGACCGGAGAGATACGGTAACCTGTCCTTTTACCACTCCGGAAGAATGCCTGTCCTTCGACCCGCTCGATGAATACGGTCCGGTGGACAAAGCGGCCGCCCGTCGGGCCTTCGAGGAGAATTACCGGTCGAAGTGTGAAAAGTTCCGGGATGGCGTCAATATGAGCGGCGTCTACATCACGCTTTTCTCAGGCCTGATCGATATCTTCGGTTGGGACATGCTGTTGACGGCGGGCGGGACCGACATGGCCGCATTCGGTGAGGTGGCCCGGCGCTATGAACGCTGGATTACGCCTTATTTCGAGGCCTTTGCCGAATCCGATGTGCCGGTTATGATGTCGCACGACGATATTGTCTGGACGTCAGGGCCTGTGTTTCCGCCGGCGTGGTACCGCGAGTACATCTTTCCGGCCTATGCCCGTATGTGGCGACCGGTGTTGGATGCGGGCAAGCGGTTGCTGTTTACCAGCGACGGCGACTATACGATGTTTTTCGACGATATCGTCACGGCCGGTGCTCACGTGCTGGTGATGGAGCCTATGAGCGACATGGCATTGTTTGCGGAAAAATATGGCCGGACGCACGGATTTGTCGGTAACGCCGATACGCGGGTTCTGTTGAGCGGGACGCGCGCGGAGATTCGCGCTGAAGTGGAACGCTGCATGGCCATTGGCAAGGATTGTCCCGGCTTCTTCATGGCTGTGGGGAATCACATTCCAGCAAATACACCGGTTGCAAACGCACTCTATTATAATGAAGTGTATGAGGAGCTGTCCCGACGATGAATACCGAAAGATCCTGTCCGCCTAACATCGTCTTCCTGTTCAGCGACCAGCAGCGCTGGGATACCTGCGGGTGCTATGGTCAGCCGTTGAATCTCACGCCCCACCTCGACCGCATCGCGGCCGAGGGCGTGCGTGGTGAACATGCCTTCACCTGCCAACCGGTTTGTGGCCCGGCGCGGGCCTGCCTCCAGACGGGCAAATACGCCACAGAGGTCGGTTGCCACGTCAACCATTGCCGGTTGCCCGAAAACGAAAAAACCATCGCCCACTGGATCGGCGGTGCCGGTTACGACACGGCCTATATCGGCAAGTGGCATCTGGCCTCCTGCGGGCCGAAAAATGGTCCGGACGACTTCCGTGAACTACCGGTTCCGCCGGACCGGCGCGGCGGCTACAAGGAGTGGTTGGCGGCGGACGTGCTGGAGTTCACTTCGCACGCCTACGATGGACATGTTTTTGATGGGGCTGGGGAGCGCCGGGATTTTCCGGCAGGCCGCTACCGGGCCGACGCGCTGACCGACTGGGCGCTGGACTATCTGCGCACGCGTGAAGCGGATAAGCCCTTCTTCCTGTTCGTTTCCTTCGTCGAGCCTCATCATCAGAACGATCACAAGCATTACGAAGGACCGCACGGGTCGAAAGAACGTTTCAAGGACTTCGTGGTGCCCGGTGATCTGGTCGACACGAAGGGCGATTGGCGGACGGAATATCCCGACTATCTGGGCTGCGTACAGGCGTTGGATGCGAATGTCGGTCGTATTGATGCGGCGCTACGTGACCGAGGCCTGGCCGACAACACGCTGCTGATCTATACCAGCGATCACGGGTCGCACTTCCGTACGCGGACCGCCGAATACAAGCGGGCCTGTCACGATGCGTGTATTCGGGTCCCGCTGATCCTGCGCGGTCCGGGTTTTACGGGCGGACAGGCACGATCAGAACTGGTCAGCTTGATCGATCTGCCTCCGACTCTGCTGCGGGCGGCCGGCGTTACGCCGCCGCCTGAAATGCGCGGTCGGCCGCTTCAGGAGTTGCTTGAAGGCCGGGCCGCGTCGTGGCCGGAGGAGGTGTTTCTACAGATCAGCGAATCCCAGTGCGGGCGCGCCATTCGCACGCGTCAATGGAAGTACAGCGTGTTCGCGCCGGACCGGACCGGCGCCGATCCGGCGAGCGACTGGTACGAGGAGGAATACCTCTACAATCTCGATAGCGACCCGCACGAACGCCATAACCTCGTGCGCGATTCCGCCTGCGCCGACATCCGCCGGGAACTGGCCGAGCGA
>SLLF01000144.1 GCA_007134175.1 Kiritimatiellia bacterium
TATTGTTGAGTGGAGGACGAGAAAAAGCGGATTTTTCGACCACCACGCGCTTGACGCGGGGATGGTTTGCGATGATTGCACCGGCGCACACCCAGCCCACGCTTCTCGCCGGGCGCCCCGCAGCCTTGTGCCGCGGGAGCCACCCCAAAACAGCCGCTTTCACACGCTCTACACAGCTGAATCGCTATACCAAAATCCTGACAGCGCAATCGGCTCTCCACCACCCGGCGCTCGGCGGCCACCTCTTTGATAAAGGCTACCACCTGCTGATGCTCGGGAGGATGTTGCTGGTTATGATTGAATACAGTCCGTACATGACCTATATCTTGGCGTCAACAAATGGCGCGGAGCCGGAACTTTTTATCAGGAATATCAAAATGAAAGTAGTATTAGCTTATTCGGGTGGGTTGGATACGTCGGTCATCATTCAATGGTTGCTCGACGAGTACCAAGCCGAAGTCATCGCCTTTTCCGCCGACTTGGGACAGGAGGAGGAGCTGACCGGCCTGGACGAAAAAGCCAAAAAAAGCGGCGCGTCCAAGGTCTATATCGACGATCTGCGCGCCGAATTTGCCAGTGACTACGTCTACCCCATGATCCGGGCCGGGGCCGTGTACGAATCCGGTTACCTGCTGGGCACCTCGATTGCCCGCCCGCTGATCGCCAAACGGATGGTGGAGATCCTGAAGGAAAACCAGGCCGATGCCATCAGCCATGGCGCCACGGGCAAAGGCAACGACCAAGTACGCTTCGAGGTGACCGCCTACGCCTTGGCCCCCGGGGTCAAAGTCATTGCGCCGTGGCGCGAGTGGTCCTTCAATTCCCGCACCGACCTGATACGCTACGCCGAAAAGCATGGCATCCCGGTCCCGGTGACAGCGGCCAAGCCCTACAGCATGGATCGCAACCTGCTGCACATCAGCTACGAAGGCGGCATCCTGGAGGATCCCTGGGCCGAACCCCCAAAAGATATGTTCAAGTTGTCCGTCGCGCCGGAAGCAGCGCCGGACGAACCGGAGGAAGTAACCATCGATTTTGAACAAGGCGATGCGGTCGCGGTTAATGGTGAGCGCCTGAGCCCGCTGGACGTGATGTTGACGCTGAACAAGCTGGGTGGCCGCCACGGGGTCGGCCGGGTGGATCTGGTGGAAAACCGCTTTGTGGGTATGAAGAGCCGCGGCGTCTACGAAACACCCGGTGGCACCATCCTGCACCGCGGCCGCGAGGCGGTGGAGCAGTTGACGATGGACCGGGAGGTGCTGCACCTGCGGGCCGCGCTGGTGCCGAAATATGCGGAGCTGGTGTACAATGGATTCTGGTTTGCTCCGGAGCGCGAGATGTTGCAAGCCGCCATGGATGAAGCGGCCCGCTGTGTAACCGGCACGGCGCGGTTGAAGCTGTTCAAAGGCAACTGTACCGTAGTGGGCCGCAAGGCGGACGTTTCGCTTTATGACCCCGCCATCTCCACGTTTGAAGTGGGCGAAGCCTACAACCAGCAGGATGCCGACGGTTTCATTAAGCTCAACGCGTTGCGCCTGCGCATCCGGGCCGCCCAGCGTTCATGAGCGCAGTGTCACCACCAATCGACCCGCCAACGCTGTCACCGGATTTCACGTACCGGGATGGCCGGCTATATATTGAGGAGGTGGCGGTTGAAGCGCTGGCGACGCAGTACGGCACCCCCCTGTACGCGTATAGTTGCACGCACCTGAAACGGCAGTATCAGGCGCTGGCGAGCGCCATGCAGTCCGTGCAACCGCATATCTATTTTGCCATCAAATCGAATTCCAACCTGGCCGTTATTCAAGCCATGGCGGCCTTGGGGGCGGGTGCGGACGTTGTCTCCGGCGGAGAACTGTTCCGGGCTCGCCGGGCGGGGGTGGCCGCGGACAAGATCGTCTTCGCCGGTGTCGGGAAAACGGAGGCCGAGATCGACTTCGCCCTGCGGGAAGATATCCGTTTCTTTACCGTTGAGTCGGAGGGAGAGCTGGAACGAATTTCCGCGCGGGCGCAGGCCCTGGGCACCACCGGCCGTATCGCGATCCGGGTCAACCCCGACGTTGATCCGCAGACGCATAAGTACACCAGCACCGGCAAGGCCGAGAACAAATTCGGTGTGGACCTGGCGCGCGCTGAAAAGGCGTACGCTCTTGCGCGGCGCCTGCCGGGCGTGGAGGTGGCCGGGCTGCACATGCATCTGGGGTCGCCGATTATGACGCCCGCCCCGTACGCCGAGTCGCTGGAAAAGGTGGCTGCGCTCTGCACCCGTCTGAAGCAGGAAATCCCCACCTTCCGCCATTTGGATATCGGCGGGGGGCTCGGTATAGCCTATCGCCCCGGGCAACCGCCCCTGGAACCGCGGGACTTCGCCGCCGCCGTCTTGCCAACGTTGCACGCCCTAGACTTGCACGTGGGAATGGAGCCGGGCCGGTTCTTTACCGGGAACGCCGGCTTGCTGGTGACGCGCGTGGAATATGTGAAGGACAACCCGTTCAAACAGTTCGTGATCGTTGATGCCGCCATGAACGACTTGCTGCGCCCTCCACTGTACGAGGCACACCACGAAATAGTGCCGGTGAAGCGGACCGCCGGTCGCATCTTCGGTGATGTAGTCGGACCCGTCTGCGAATCCGGCGACTTTCTCGCGGCGAACCGCGACCTACCGGCCGTGGCGCCCGGCGACCTGCTGGCCGTCTTGAGCGCCGGTGCTTACGGATTCGTCATGGCGTCGAACTACAACACGCGCGGGCGCCCGGCGGAAA
>SLLF01000368.1 GCA_007134175.1 Kiritimatiellia bacterium
CGCCGAGAAGATGCAGGACGAATACGTCAGCACCGAGCACCTCTTTCTCGCCGCGACCGAGGCGAAAAATAGTCCGTTTGCCACCATGGCACGGGAGCTGGGCTTGACGCCCGACGCCGTGTTGAAAGCGCTCCAGGCGGTGCGCGGCAGCCAGCGCGTGACCGACCCCGCACCAGAAGACAAGTACGAGGCGCTAAAAAAATACGGGCGGGATCTGACGGAAGCCGCGCGCAAGGGCAAACTCGACCCGGTGATCGGGCGCGACGCGGAAATCCGGCGCGTGGTCCAGGTGCTGTCGCGCCGTACCAAGAACAATCCGGTCCTGATCGGCGAACCGGGCGTCGGCAAAACCGCCATCGCCGAAGGGCTGGCCCAGCGTATCGTGGGTGGTGACGTGCCGGAAACGCTGAAGGAGAAGCGAGTCATTTCCCTCGATTTGGGCGCTATGGTGGCCGGTTCGAAATACCGCGGCGAATTCGAAGATCGCTTCAAGGCCTTCTTGAAGGAAGTCACCTCATCCGCCGGACAGATTGTTTTGTTTGTCGACGAACTGCACACCCTCGTTGGAGCCGGCGGCGCCGAGGGTTCGATGGACGCCTCCAATATGATCAAGCCCGCCCTCGCGCGCGGCGAGCTGCGCTGTGTCGGCGCCACGACCCTGGACGAATACCGCAAGTACATCGAAAAAGACGCGGCCCTGGAACGCCGGTTCCAGCCGGTGATGGTCACGGAGCCGACGGTGGAGGACACCATCGCCATTCTGCGCGGGCTGCGCGAACGGTATGAAGTGCATCACGGCGTGCGCATTCAGGATGCGGCATTGGTGGCGGCGGCGACCTTGTCCAACCGCTACATCAGCGACCGCTTTCTGCCGGACAAGGCCATCGATCTGGTGGATGAGGCGGCCAGCCGCCTGCGGATCGAAATCGACAGCATGCCCACGGAGATCGACCAGGTGGAACGGCGTATCATGCAGCTCGAAATTGAACGGGAGGCGTTGCGCAAGGAGAAGGATGCCGAATCGCGCGCGCGTCTGGACAAGCTGGAGGCGGAGCTGGCCGAATTGCGCGAGGAAAGCACGCGCATGAAGTTGCACTGGGAAAAGGAGAAAGAGGCGATCCAGCAGATCCGCTCCCTGACCGAATCGCTGGACCTGCTGCGCAGCCGCGAGGAGGAAGCCAAGCGCCATAACGAGTTGGAGCGGGCGGCCGAGATCATGTACGACCTGATCCCCAAGACGGAAAAACAGATCGAACAAGCCAAGCAGCAACTGGCCGAGCTGCAACAGGAAGAGAAGATGTTGAAGGAAGAAGTCGACGCCGAGGACATCGCCACGGTCGTATCGACCTGGACCCATATTCCCATCCAGCGGCTACTGGAAGGCGAGCGCGAAAAACTGCTGCAGATGGAAGAGCGGTTGCAGCAACGGGTGATCGGCCAAGCCGAGGCCGTCGCGGCGGTTGCCAACGCCGTGCGCCGGTCGCGGTCGGGTCTGCAGGACCCCAACCGGCCGCTCGGTTCGTTCATCTTCATGGGCCCCACCGGCGTCGGCAAGACGGAACTGGCGCGGGCGCTGGCGGAGTTTCTGTTCGATGATGAGCACGCCATGATCCGGATTGATATGTCCGAGTTCATGGAGAAGCACACCGTCAGCCGGCTCATCGGCGCTCCGCCCGGCTATGTGGGGTACGATGAGGGCGGCTACCTGACCGAACATGTGAGGCGCAAACCGTATTCGGTGGTCTTGTTTGACGAGATTGAAAAGGCGCATCCCGATGTTTTCAATGTGTTGTTGCAGATTCTCGATGACGGCCGCTTGACCGACGGGCACGGGCGCACCGTAGATTTTACCAATACCATGGTCATTATGACCTCCAACATCGGCGGACACTTGATTCTGGAGACGCTGGACCGCCATCCCCAGACCAAGCCCGGCGACGACGTCTATGAGGAGATGGAGCGGCGCGTGTTCGAGTTGATGCGGCGCGAGTTTCGTCCGGAATTCTTGAACCGGATTGATGAGATCATCATTTTCCACAGCCTCAACCAGGAACAGATCCGGGCCATCGTGCAGGTGCAGCTCAACGTTATGCGCCGGTACTTAGCGGACAAGCGGATCCAGTTGACCCTCACCGATGCCGCCGCCGACCGGTTAGCCCAGCAGGGGTACGATCCCTCCTTCGGTGCACGACCACTCAAACGGCTGTTGCAACGCAAGATCATCAACAAACTAGCCGAGGAAGTATTGAAAGGCACCGTCACCGATGGAGCCGAAGTGGTGGTCGACATCGATCCTGACGACCCGGAAGGATTGCGACTGGCCTAGTTCGTTTCGGCCTGCGGCCGTTGAACCGCTAATGGACGCGCTCGGGTCTTTCGGCGCGGCCTGGTGAAGAATGAGATTTTTCGACTGCGCTGCGCTCCGCTCAAAATGACAGGCATGCATTCGCGGTCATCGGCGTCCATTCGCGGTTCGTGAGAGCCGCGCATCCTTTTCGTGCCCTTACGTGATTTTCGTGGTTGCTTCCTAACCCGCACGTCTCTCCGGGTTAATGCGTTTCACGCGTCACGAAGGTTAAGACGAGGGTGAAGAAGCAGAGCACGAGGTTGAAGAAGGGGATTTGCAGCGGGAGAGGCAGACTGTAGATCATGGCCACGGCAGGGACCCAGATCATCCACGCACCTAGCTGGATGGAAATATAGCGGCGCCCGCCGCTGATGCGCAGGTCGCGCAACGTGTCGGCCAGCGAAAATTGATTGTCCTTCCAGGTGAAAAAGAAAAGAGAGACGGGGGTGCTCCATAAGAGATTGAAGGGGAGTTGGTCAACCAGCACCTTGAGCAAAAGCGTTTTCGGATCGACCGCTTCGCCGAACCAGATGGCCTGTTGACGGTAGAGGGCATCGACGATCATGCTCTGGCCGCTAAAGAACAAGATGTAGAAGAGAAATTGCCGAAACACCTGTCCCTCGGGTATGCGCTTCCTGTACCCAATAACCGCCCACGGGATGAGCCCGCCGAAGATCATGCCGGCCACGCCGGAAAAAAGGTACCCGTATTGAAGTTTCGCCGCGGAGAGGATGTCGAATACAGGCCGGACCATGGGCACGAGGAAGTACAGGGCAAGCAGTAACGCAGCAAAACTTTGCAGGACAAAAGCAGGCGCCCTGTTGCGCCGGAAGGCGTCGCGAAAGATAGTGGATAATGAGCGGACATTCATGATCGGCAACGAATTGCTTCCTTTTGAGTCGGGGAAAATGGTATCGCAAAATCAAAGCCGCCGCATGTATACCGCAATTCCCTTGCTGTGCCCAGCCGCGATAACCGGTTCATCACGTTCGACTCCGTACGCGAGGGCCAGCGCGCCGTCTACCGCGTGGCTTGTGCCGACCGCGATAACTGGTAAAGACAAGATACCTATTCCCCGTCCCTTGACTTGAATTATAATAAACTTGCATTTCGGAATGCAGAATTCCATATTGCAATAATGATTGACCGCAGAATCAGCGAAAAAATTCGTACGGGTCTTCGCCGTCAGGCGGCGGTGGCGCTGATCGGGCCGCGGCAAGTGGGTAAAACGACTCTTTCGCGCGAAATTGAGAGGGAGCAAGGCGGGTTGTATCTGGACCTGGAGAGCCCTCGGGACCGGGCGAAATTGGTTGAACCTGAACTTTTCCTGCGGCAACACATGGACCGCCTTGTCATCCTTGACGAAATCCACCGCATCCCGGAAATTTTCCAACCTTTGCGTGGCATTATTGACGAGGGTCGGCGGATCAAGAAGGGCACCGGACGTTTTCTGCTATTGGGATCGGCATCCATGGACCTATTGAAGCAGTCCGGCGAGAGCCTTGCGGGACGCATTGAATACGTGGAAATGAATCCACTGGATTGCCTGGAGATCCCGGATGATCGCGTTGCGCGGCTCCTGTTGTGGATTCGAGGCGGCTTTCCGGAAAGCTATCTGGCCGTCAGCGAGGAGGATAGTTTTGCCTATCGCAGTAATTTCATACGCAGTTATTTAGAACGAGAGATTCCGCAGTTTGCGCCCCGCATCCCCGCTGAAACACTCGAGCGTTTATGGACGATGCTGGCCCATAGCCAGGGTGGTTTGCTCAATGCCGCCAAACTCGGCGCCTCACTTGCACTAACGGGTCGTACGATCAGCAACTACATTGATCTCTTTAGCGATCTTCTGCTCGTGCGGCGACTGTCGGCCTGGCATGGCAACACCAAGAAGCGTCTTGTTAAATCGCCTCGTGTTTATATCCGTGACAGCGGTTTGGTTCATGCGCTTCTCGGGTTGAGCGGCTTCGAAGAAGTTGCCGGTCATCCGGTACTCGGCGCGAGCTGGGAGGGTTTTGTGATCGAGCATCTGGTTTCGATGGTGCCTGCTCGAACCCCATGCGGATTCTACCGGACCAGTGCCGGCGCAGAGATTGATCTAGTGCTGCAATTCCCAAGCCGACCGAAACCATGGGCCGTAGAAATCAAGTATGGGCTCTCCCCAAAACCCAGCAGAGGGTTTCATGAAGCGATCAAGGATCTAGATGTCGAAAAGGCATTTGTCGTGTATTCCGGCGACGAGCGCTTCCCCTTGAGTAAAAAGACGGAAGCCATCAGCCTGCGCGAGCTCTCCGCCATGATACTGCACCCTTAACCGCTACGACTAGACGTATACACTCGACCCGGGAGGTCGCGGGGACGGGAAATTTTTGTAACCCATTTATTTCCAACGATTGGAACGCCCGCCCCTCTATTCTCTGTCCCTCCATTGCCCTTTGCCGTTGCCCCAATCCCTCCCGCCCGGTATACTCCGACCACTTGAAAACGAGCTGTACTTGCTTCACTGTATTCAGGCGGGCTTGGGGAAAAATGATATTTTTGCGGCCATAGGCACACGATGAAAGACCATACATCCATAGACCAGCGTGGACTCGCGCTCGCGCGGGCCATTGTTGAAAAGCTAGAGGCGGGTGATCTCGATGCGGGGGTAGCGAGGGCTCGCGCCGTGAATCGCCGCTGGCTCGAAATGTCCCCTTCCCCATTACATCGGGCATGGGCGGAAATACTTAGGCGGGACTGGCCATCCATCAAGGCGGTCTTGCTGGATGAGACGGAAGATGGGCAGACTTTGCGACAAAACAGCCCTTTTTGCGGCATTTTAACCCCGACTGAACGCTGGGCCATTATGCGGGAGTACCGCCAACATGCGGCGTGACCAAATGGAACACATCCTGCGGGCGGCGGCCGCTGTTACGAATGAGCGCGATTTTGTGGTAATCGGCAGTCAAGCGCTCCTCGCTTCCCTTCCCGAACTTCCGCCGCCCCTCAACCAATCCATGGAACTCGATTTGTATCCGCCGGACAACCAGGCGGCGGCTGATTTAATAGACGGCACGATAGGGGAATTATCGCCCTTTGATGAAACATTCGGGTATTATGGACACGGTGTTGCGCCGGAAACGGCGATTTTGCCATCCGGGTGGCGCACACGAACCGTCATAGTGGAGAACGACAACACGGGAGGCGCTCGGGGAATCTGCATCGGACCGCTGGATTTGGCTATTGCCAAGTTGGCCGCCGGCCGTGAAAAAGATATTTCGTTTGTCCGCGCCATGATCGAACTTGGCGTCATAACCGCTGATAGCGTGCTGCAACTCACGGAAGAACTGGATGCCCATCATCGCAGTCGGGTCCGGGAAAGACTGCAATTAGCCATTAAAAATGGCACTTACTGAAGACTTTCCCCCACTGGATTTCCCGTATCCGCGATCACCAGTCCGGGTGGAGGTGTTCCCGTTCCGCTTCGATCAGTTCCGCGATAATCTGTTTGGCGTCCCCGATATTGTTGACAATGGGGTCGGTGCACATGGCCCGGAGCAGTAGGGATTGGTCGCGGGACACAGCCGCCTCCACCGTCAGCTCATGGGTGTCGAGCACCTGCATTTGCAGGCCGAGAAGGCCGCGGGGGATGGCGCCAAAGGGACGGGGGCGGGGACCGTTCATGTTCACGTCGCAACGGAGTTCAAGGAACGCGTCGTCCGGCAGGTTCGTCACGGCACCACGATTGGCGGAATTGATGTAGAAGGGTTTCCCCAGTCCACCCCACATGCTTTCGATGATGTCGGTGGCATGATCGCCATGCGCGGAGTTGAGGAAGTCTTCAATGGGGGTTTCGCCATTGGCCAGCTTGGTGGTTTCGGCCCAGGCGGCCTTCATTTCCTCGTCCCGGTTATAGGCATCGAAGGGAATGATGGGTTCCGGGGTGCAGGGGCTGACTCCATACCCTTGGAAGAAGGGCACGTATTCCTTTGTGTGGCTGACCGCAGTGGGGTACGCCCCGTACAGCTCGAATAGTTGCAGCGCGTACTGCGCGTTCAACCGGGGCTTGGCTTTAGGGTTGGGCCGCTCCTGCAGTTCACGCGCAACGTTCTGCCGGAGCGTCTCGTGGATATGCGGCATGCGATCCTCGCCGCGATACCGGCATTCCGTTAGAAAGGTACAGTGATTGACGCCACCGACCTTGACCTCAAAGTCATCCGCCATGCCGGCGGGTACGGTATCGTTGCGGGGTTGGAAATTGTGGGGCAACAGCCCAGCCAGCCGCATGAAACCCACGTCGGCGAAGGGCAGGTGGTTGCCATCACAAAGGGCAAAGCTCTTGATCTTGGGGGCGTGGCGCATCAGGGCGATGCCGTTCACGGTAGCCGGGTTAATGAAGTTGATGAGCCAGGCGTCAGGACAGAGGCGTTCCATGTCACTGGCCACGGCCAGGATTTCCGGTATTTCACGCAAGGCGCGGAACACGCCCCCAGGTCCAATGGTGTCGGAGGAGCACATGGTCACCCCGTACTTCTGGGCAATCAGCGTGTCCACGCCGCGGTAGAAGGCATTGCGAAAGGAGAAGGTCAGCACCACAAAATCCGCGTCCTTGATAACCTCGGTGCGGTCGGTGGATCCGATCAGCGTGGTAGGTGCGCCCGTCGCTTCAATGGCACGCCGACCCAGCTTCATCATCGTGTCCAGGGTCTCCGGATTCGTGTCCACTAACGCCAGGGTCCCCTCACGCAGCACCTCGCTTTTCACCATATTCCAGATAGCAGGCTTGCCAAAAAAATAACTGCCTGCACCAATAACCGCAATTTTGACCTTCTTCATTTTTATTGTCCCTTCTATGGCTGAGGGTTATACGTCGATAAGTAATGGTTATAGTATGCTGTTTCACTTGAAATGCAGCACGTAATTTAAAAGTATAAACAGGACTTTTGTATCATGTGCAAGACCGTTGTATATCGGCCTGACAGGAATGCAGCGATCCATTCGCCCTTGCCGGTTCGTTCCGCAGGGCACTATAGCGTGCGGAACGGTTTTGTGGAGCAACGCGATCCTCGTAATTTCCTTCAGATCTTCTGGGTTTTTGCAGGCGAGGGTTGTGTTGGCCATGCCGGAGAGCGACATCCATTGCGGGCGGGAGATGTGTTCTGCTATTTTCCTAATGAGCGGCATGATCTGGCAGCCATTAGTGAACAATGGGAGTATTACTGGTTAACGATTGATGGTGACCAGGCGGCGGGTATCGTCGACCGGATGCTCTCCCAGCGAGCGCCGATTCACGCCGGCGGTTGCCCGGTGTTTTTGTTTGAGCAGTTGCAGGAGGAGGTGCGGGATTTCAGTCCGGCCGGGCAACGTCTGGCCAGTGTGACCGCATTCGCGATATTACTGGCGGCGTTCACGGGTGGCGGGGAGAGCGGTTCAAACCGGCTGGTTCTCGCGTATCAGGCACTGGTAGCCGAACACTACACCCGGCACACATTTTGTCTGGACGAGGCCGCCACTCGGCTGGGCGTCCACCGGTCCACGCTGAATCGCCTTTTTCGTGTGGACGTCGGCATGTCGCCCGGCGAGTACCTCAAGCGTTACCGCATTCGCGAGGCCTTGGCCCTGCTCAGGGGGACCACCTGGCCCGTGGCCGATGTGGCGGCGCGCTGCGGTTTCAGTCATGCCGACTATTTCGCGCGCGTCATTCGCAAAGTTACGGGCATGCCCCCCCGCGCCTTCCGGCGCGGCGCCTTTTAACCAAAGACAGGGATGCGCCCCTGGGTTTTTCCATCTGCGGATTCTATACGGTTCTGATGTGCGTTACCGCATCTGCTGCGCGACCAGCCGTGCATAGTACCCGTTGCGCGCAATCAGCTCATCGTGCGTACCCTCTTCGATAAAGACCCCGCCGGAAAGAATGCAAATCCGATGACAGCGGCGGGCCATCGAAACACGCTGCGAAACAATCACCGCCGTCTTGCCTACCATAAGCTGTTCCAATGTTTCCTGAATCCGGCGTTCAGTCTCGGCGTCCAGTGCCGAGGTCACGTCGTCAAGCAAGAGTACTTCCGGGCGCGATAGCAGCGCGCGCGCAATCGAAACACGCTGGCGCTGCCCGCCCGATAGCGTTGTCCCTCTCTCCCCTACCAGGGTCTCGTACTGGATTGGCAGGGACATGATGAAATCATGCGCTTCGGCGGCTTTTGCGGCCTCCATGATCTCGGCCGGGGTAGCCTCTGGATCCCCATAGGTAATATTATCACGAATCGAACCGGTAAAAATCTGGGCTTCCTGCGGCACCAGCGCCACGTGGTGCCGTAATGAAGGGAAGCGTATTTTCGGCAAGGGAATGCCATCGACCGTGATCTGGCCGTCGTCCGGATCATACAACCGCCCGAGCAAATGAAGGAGCGTGCTTTTTCCACTACCGCTCGGCCCCATGATGCAGATCCACTTGCCGGAAGGTATATTGAGTGAAACCCCTTGCAGCACCGCTTCCCCCCGGTACCCGAAACGCACATGGCTGAGACGGAACCCTGTCTGTACCGGTGACGGGAAAGATATGGCATCGGGTTCCTCGCGGACCTCGACGGGCTCTTCCATGATCTGCAACATGCGCTGGCCGAGCACGAGCAGGGAAGAAGCCGAACCGGCAAGCTGGCTCAGCCCGATCACGGGACTGAACAACTGGGCGGTGATACTGTAGGCAAACAGCATTTCGCCCAGGGAGATTTCTTCCGCCAGTACCAGTCCACTGCCCGCCAGAAACAATCCCAGCGTACACATCGAGGTCACCAACGCCGCGCAAAGATTAAGCCCGGCGCCATAGCGTTCATGCTGGAGCACATCCCGGAACATGCAATGCGACAAGCGCCGGAACACCAATCGTTCCTGGGGCTCGCGACCGTAGGCGAAAATCGCCTGCACGGAATCGAGTTTTTGCGAGACGTAGCCATACATGCAGGAGTTCGTGTGGCGAACTTCCCGGTGCACGGGAACCATACGCCGCTGAAACCAGCGCACCAGACGCATATAAGGCACGAGCACACACAGAAACACCAGGACCATCCACCAGCGGACCGTGGCCAGCAGGATAAGGCCAATAATCACCATTAGAATCTGATGGCCAAATTGAAAAACGGTGTCGACCAGATGTTGGCGCATCATGTCTACATCGGAAAGAATGCGAGCCAGTAAGCGCCCCGGTGGGTGCCGCTCGTGGTACGACTTCGAGAGTTCCAGTACTTTACGGTGCAGATCATCACGCAGGGTTCGCGTCACATCGCGCTTGATCCGGATGCGCATGCGGGCCCCCCAGCGCATCGCCAGATTCAACAGGATCTGCGTCAGCACAAAAATACCGAACATGAGTGACAAAGCCCGTCCGGCACCGGCCGGTCGTGGCGAGGCCAGCAGGGCGCGTTCGCGTTCCTGTACATTGCCGCGTCGCGCCGGGGCGCCGATACGTGTACGAAACTCCCGTACACTGCCGCGCGAAAGCTCCCCCTCCTGATGGCCCTCGCCCGGCCCGGCAGCCTGTACGACCAAAATGCGATCGACGACGATACGCGAATAGTACGCCAGCAGGTACCCCGAACAGGCGCTCAGAGTCAGCAGGAGGATTCCCCCCACGATCGCACCACGGTGCGGCGCAAGGTGCCGGCTCAAGTACCGGATGATCGGCCGCCAGTCCCCGCCGCTCCAGCGGTCCTGCTCAAGCGGAGCCCGATAAGGAATCTGGCGATAATCCGCGCGCATGACTATACGTCTTCCTCCAGCAGTACGCCATGGCCGGCGTGCTGCTCGTACAAACGCCGGTAGCGTCCACCCTCACGCTGCATGAGCTGCTCATGGTTGCCCGCCTCGACAATGCCCCCGCCATCCAGCAACAGGATCATATCCGCGTCCCGAATGGTGCTCAACCGATGAGCCACAACGAAGGCCGTACGACCGGCAAGAAAGCGCGACAAGGCCAATTGAATCTTCCGCTCGGAGTCGCTGTCCAGCGCACTGGTCGCCTCGTCCATGATCAACATGGGTGGGTCGGCCAGTATGGCGCGGGCGATACTGATGCGCTGCTTCTGGCCCGTGGAAAGCTGGATGCCCCGCGCGCCCAGCAAGGTCTTGTAGCCTTGTGGCATCGCGGTGATCTCCTCATGAATCTCCGCCAAGCGAGCAGCGCGCTCCATCTCGGTTGGGCTTGCAGCCGGACGTGCATAGCGAATGTTCTCGGCAACCGTCACGTGAAACAGTAGCGATTCCTGCAGCACGATGCCGAATTGCCGCCGCAGACTCGCCACCTCGTATTCCCTGACGTCCCGGCCATCGATCCGGACCGAACCGCGCTGCACATCGTAAAAGCGTAAAAGCAGCGAAAGCACGGTGGTCTTGCCGCAACCGGTCGGGCCGACCAGCGCGACGAGACTCCCGGCAGGCACGCCAACATCAAAATCCCGCAATACATAACGCTCCGGCGTGTAGCCAAACGAAACGTGCTCGAACGCGACCTGTCCCTGTAAACGCCTTGCACGGAATC
>SLLF01000148.1 GCA_007134175.1 Kiritimatiellia bacterium
CGTGGGCTGAGCGAGCAGGCGGTGGGCAAGGCGCTGCAGAGCGACGGGAAGCGCGCGCGCATCGTGCTGGCTACCAAGGTGCACGGGCGCATGGCCGACGACGATCCCAACGCCATGGCCAACACGCGCCGGCACATCATGGCGGCGTGCGAAGATAGCCTGCGCCGCCTGAAGACGGATTATATTGACCTCTACCAGATTCATCGGCCGGACCCGCACATTCCTATCGATGAAACCTTGCGCGCACTCGATGATCTCGTGCAGGCGGGCAAAGTGCGGTACATCGGGACCAGCACATTTGCCACCTGGCAAATTGTCGAGTCGCTGTGGGTGGCGCGGGACGGGGGGTGGAACCGGTTCGTGTGCGAGCAACCGCCCTACCATCCATTGGACCGCCGCGCCGAGCGTGAGCTCCTCCCGATGGCCCGGACCTATGGTGTCGGCATTATCCCATGGGCACCGTTGGCTAGCGGGTTCTTCACGGAAAAATACCGGGATCCGCACGCGATTCCGGCCGATGCACGTCTACAGCCCGGTACCGCCCAGAAGCGGACGGAGCAATTGCTGAGCGATCCAGCCTACGCGGTGCATCGGGTCTTCGATGCACTGGCCAAGGAACATGAGGCGACGATGTCCCAAATCGCCTTGGCGTGGAACATGGCACAGCCGGGCGTGACCAGTCCCATTATGGGGATTCGCACCGTGGAGCAGTTAACCGACAACCTGGGTTCGTTGGAGGTGGAGCTGGGGGCGGCCGATTTTGAGCGCATCGATGCTGCGGCACCTCCGTTGCATGCCATCGTTCCGTATGGTGATGACGCCGCTTGGGGGCCCCATCCGCATCGGGTCTGATCCGGGGAAAGAGAATGTTATGAATATGGACACGGAGAAGAATAGAGGACGACTATCCCCTCGTAACGCCCGTCCGCACCGCTTCGCCTTTTGGTGCGATACCCACATTGTTGATCGCGTTTCCGCTTGTCAGCAGCGCTTGTTCGAATGGGCGCGGCGCCGGACGAGTGAATATGGGGCGGACACCTTGGTGCTGGGCGGGGATATGACGCACCACGCGGACGTCGGCCCTGCGGCGTACTTCGTAAAGCTCGTAAACGGTATCGCCGGGTCGACGCTCTATCTGCCGGGCAACAACGAAACAACGGCTATTGCGCCGGATCAGCACGATCCCAGGGTGCACTTTGTCCGCAAGGCCGTCCGGCTTGCCCATTGGCCCGGCCATGTGTTTGCGCTGCCGACGACCAACCGTACCGATGCGACGGCAGCGGTAACCGCACTCCTGGCCATGCTGCCGCAGCAAGGGGCCGTGCTAGTGCTGGCGCATTTCCCGCCGGAACAGTGCGGTGCGGATGCTGTGGCGCAATTGAGGCAAACCAATTTGGCGATCGATTGGGTCTGTGGGCATCGACACCAGCGCAAGGAACACGCCCACGGCACGCTGCGCGTGCACCAGTGCGGGGGGCTTGACCCGGTTAAGGTGCGGGGGCACCTGCCGGAATTGTTGGTCGGGGAGTGGGACGGCGCGTCGTTGCGGGTCGTGCGCTTGCAGGCGTCCGATACCGTCTTGCTGCCCCCGGAACGCAAGCGTTTCACGCTGGGTCTCGCGTACCGGGAGGATGCGGCAAACCATTTGATTACCGCGCTGGACCACGGTGTAGGGGCTATTCAATTCCATTATCTTTATTCCTCCGGCAAGCCGAGCCGGTCGGAACGGGACCTGATCGAACGCTTTCGCGGGGAAACCAAGGATTCCTTCCTCTCCCTGCACTTACCCAATTTTAAACATCCGGGCGAGGGCCTGGACACAGCGGATATGGCTCCTTTTTTGGAGTGGGCCGAGGCGGCGGGCGTCGACGACTGCACCGTGCACACGCCCAAGGTGATGACACGCCAGCTCTACCAGGGGGAAGGCGTGTTCGCGGACAGCGAATGGGCCGCGCGCTGCTTGGAGGCGTATACTGAACTGGCGAGATGCATCGTGGGTGTTGGTGCGCGTTTGAGCATCGAAAATCTGTATGCCAAGGATGCGCCGGAAGACGAGCTGGATGAGCTGTTATCGATACGTCCTTGGCACCTCATCCACCTGGTTAAGGCCATTCGCTCCAAGCTGGTTGCCGCCGGCTTCAAACCGGGCGAAGCGGAAAAGGTGGGGGTGATTCTCGATTCGGGCCATGCCTTTCGTGGGGCCAAGGTGAACAAGATTCATGGCTTGGCTGATTGGATGGATTGCTTGGGACCCTACCTGCAGTTGGCTCATATTCATCAAGTGCTCCAAGTGGATGGCCAAACCCGTAATCATACCGGTATCGCCGACCTCTACGGGCCGCTGATTAACTACCATGGTTTTCTCGACGTGCTGGCCGAAAGCGTGCCAAAGCCTTTTCCGCTGTTGCTGGAAGTCCGCGAACGGGAACAGGCCCTGCTCAGTCTGGCCACGTTGCGCCTGCACCCCTGTGTTGAACGATAGAGAGAAATTCAGGCTAGTGGCACCCGGTTTAGCCTTGAGGCGCCCGGCGCCATTGCGCTGCCAGTTGGCCGATCCGGGGCATATACTGGTCGGGTCGGGCCATGCCGTACGGATAGTAATAATAAGTCAAGTGGTCTTGCTTCTCGGCCAGATAGGCCGGCAGGTGGTCCAATGTCAGGTCCAGCGCGGTCGCTCCCAAGAGTTGGGTTTCCAGCAGGGTGAAATGTTTTAATCCGGCCGCATGGGCCGCC
>SLLF01000137.1 GCA_007134175.1 Kiritimatiellia bacterium
CAAAGCAAAAAACAACGAAGACTAAAGGGAAATCCATTCAAGCCCAGATTATTGCGGGTCTGACGGACGCGTATTGGAAAGAAATCGAAACGGTCCAAAACTATATCGCGGCGTCAACCAATCTGGATGGCGTAGATGCTGACCCGATCAAGAAAGCGCTGGCTGCCGACATTGCCGAAGAGCTGGGCCACGCTCAACAACTGGCGAAGCGAATCCATGTACTGGGCGGTGAGGTGCCGGGCAGTTTCCAGTTCAGACCTTCCCAGAAGACGCTGCAACCGACCAAGGATTCAACCAATGTTGTCGCAGCCATCAAGGGTGTGATTGACGCGGAAGAAGAAGGTATTGCCGGCTATAATAAGATTATCCGCCTGGCGGAGGGCGAGGATTATGCCACGCAGGATATGTGCATTGCCCTGCTGGCGGATGAGGAAGAGCATCGACGCGAATTCGTGGGATTCCTCAAGCAGTATACCCGCTGATCCGTCTCCGGTCGCGGTAGCCGTGAGGCGGTGGCAATAAGTAGCCTGCTTTGGTGGTCGCCGCCGTGAGGCGGTGGACCTCCAGGGACGGGTACGTTTGAACATTCTCCATGAACTGGGAAACTGTCATCGAAACTCAACGGCTGTTTGCTGACCATCCCTTGTTTCTACTGGGGTTGTTGCTGCTGCTGGGCTATGGGGTCGGCAAGCTGGCGATGCGTGTTCGTTTGCCTGAAATCACCGGTTTTATCCTGGCCGGCTTGTTGGTTAGCCCCTATACCACCGGTATTGTCAGTTATGAAATCAATGATTTGCTGCATGTCCTGACGGAAGTCGCGATCGGGTTTCTGGCGCTGACCATCGGGACCGAATTTTCCTGGAAAAAGCTGAAACGTATCGGGCCGGACGTCGCCGTGATCACAACGGTCACGATCATGGGCACGTTCTTGATCGTAATGCTCGGGTGCTGGGGACTGGACCGATTGGTGCCGGCTGTCCATATCGGCCATCCGTATGCGATTCTACTGGCCATCATCGCCTGTGCCACCGCGCCGGCGATCATCGTGGCGGAGATCCATCACATGCGCGCCCATGGACGATTCGTTGACTACCTGTTCGGCATCGTGGCGATGACCGATGCGATCACCGTGGTGATTTTCGGGCTGGCCTTTACCGTGGTGGTGAACCTGCTGGGCGATGTGGGGTCGTACTCGCTGATTGGCCAGTCGGTGCGTGAAATCATTTGGTCGGTCGTGGCTGGCGGAATCGGCGCCTTTCCCTTGATTGTTATTCTCCAGCGTACGCCGCATCGTAACGAATTGCTCATTGTTGTCATCGGCTATGTCTTCGTCATGACCGGTTTTGCACTGGCGCTGCACCTCTCCCCGTTGTTGACGAATATGGCGTTAGGCGCCACCTTGGTGCAATTCCCGGCTGACCGTCAGCGGGCGTTTCGGGCACTGGAAGCCTTCACGCCGCCCATTTATGCATTGTTTTTCGTCATAGCCGGCATGGAGGTTGATCCGCGCATGTTTATGAATCCGGCGACGTTAACGGTTGGAGCGGGCTATATCCTGCTGCGCGGGGTGGCTAAGTACGGAACGACATGGTGGGGTGCGCGTCTGCGCAGGTTGCCTCAACCCATCCGGGGAAACCTGGGTTGGTGCACCTTCTCACAAGGTGGCATTGCGCTGGGTTTCGTCCTGCTGATCCAGACCGCACCCGCGCTGGAGACCTTGCGGGCCACACCGGGCTACGTAAACTTGACCGTGGTGGTAAACATTGTGCTGATGTCGATCTTTGTGAACGAACTGTTGTCGCCGATACTGCTGCGATACGGCGTCACCCGTGGCAACGAGATGGAATCATGAACTTTACCGAAAAATTAGCCCCCGATCTGTTCCGTACAGATTTTGCGGCCCGTGACAAAGCGGAGGCGCTTACCCAGCTAGCCGCACTGGCTGCACAGCATCCATCCCTGACCCCATATGGGGCCGATGCGCTGGCGCAGGCGTTGCATGAGCGCGAGGAGGCGGTGTCAACCGGGCTGGGCGGCGGGTTCGCTATCCCCCACTGCCGCTTGCCGGCGCTGGATGACTTTGTCGTGTTTGTCCTTGTTGCCCCGAAAGGGATAGACTTTGACGCGTTGGATAATCGCCGCGTCCATATTTTCATCGTGGTATTCGCTCCAGAAGAGGAGACCAATACGCATTTGCAGTTGCTGGCCACTGTTTCAAGAATCCTGGCCAAAAAGGGCATCAAGAAAGAGTTGCTGGAAACGCGCACGGCCGAGGTCTTGCACGAAGTTTGGGCCCGGGCGATTGCCGACGAAGACGCGCCGGTCGTGGCCGCCAGCGGCCCCAAAAAACTGCTTTATATTATTCTGTTCTACGATGCCGACCTCGACGCAGTTTTGGAATACTTGATCGATCAGGGCATCAGCGGGGCCGCGGTCAGCGACGCCCGGAACATGGGGGCATACGTCTCCACGATGCCACTGTTCGCCAGTTTCCTGGGTTTCATGCAAACCGATCGGCATGCGGCCAAAATCATCATGACGGTGATCGATGCCGGTATCGAACAGGCCTTACTCCGCGGCATTGAACAGATTACCGGCGACCTCGACAAGAAGCAGGGCGCCATGTTCCTCTCCATGGATATCGCCTTTGCAAAAGGAACCCTGACGATGATCTGACGGGCGACGAAGGCGATCCCGTCCTTGGACGCGCTGGCCGGTTCGCTTTCCAAGCC
>SLLF01000126.1 GCA_007134175.1 Kiritimatiellia bacterium
GGCCTGCGCCTCAGCGCGCTAGCGGCCCGCGAATTGGTGAATACGCCGGGCCAGTTAGCGATCTTTCGGGACCAGTTGTCGGCCGCTAACCAATACGTTTTCACCATCAACGGATTCCCGTACGGCCCCTTCCATGGCACTCGTGTAAAGGAATCAGTCTATGAACCGGACTGGAGTCATCCCGAGCGAACAAAATACACCTGCCAACTGGCGGAGTGCCTGGCCGCGTGGCAGCCGCCCGATCGTGAGGGCAGCATCAGCACCGTGCCAGGCGGTTACCGCACCACATCGTCAACACCCTGTGTAGTGGAGGCCATGGTGGTGCAATTGATGGAGACCGTTTGTTATCTGGCGGAGCTGGCGGATCGGAGCGGTTACCTTATTCACATCGGCCTGGAACCGGAGCCGGGGTGCCTGCTGGAGACAACCGCCGATACTTGTCGTTTTTTTGAGGAACAATTGCTGCGCAACGGTGCCCCCATGGTGCAGCGCCGGACCGGTTGGTCCCGATCACAGGCCGAGGAACGAATCCGGCAGCATCTTGGCGTCTGTCTCGACACCTGCCATGCCGCGCTCCAGTTTGAAGACCCGGCCGAGGCGCTGATTCGCTATCAACAGGCCGGTATCCGCCTGTCAAAAGTCCAGATCAGCGCAGCACTGGAGAGTGATAACGGACCCGGTTCTCAATCTGCCCTGGCACCCTTTGTGGAGCCTGTTTATTTGCATCAAGTCCGCCTGCAGGACACATCCGGCACCATTCACGCCCTACCCGACCTCCCGCAAGGTTTGGATCAATTACCCGCCCTCCCTGTCGAAGTGCCCGTGCGCGTGCACTTTCACGTGCCTCTATTCTGGGAGGGTGCTCCACCACTGCGCTCAACGTCTCACACACTGACGTCTGGATTCTGGCAGCAATTGAGGTCCAGTAATACCCGCCATCTGGAAATTGAAACGTATACCTTCGATGTCCTGCCGCCTCCGTTGCGCACAGCAAGTGTTACGGATCACATCGTTGCGGAATACCGCTGGGTGCTGGAACGGATGACGCGAGATTCAGATGATTCGACTGAAGAGTAAAGGTTTCAGGTTTCAGTCTGGCCTGTGACCTTTGTCACAGTTTGCGAGGGGGTGAGAGAACGGACGACGCTTACGTGGACGCTTATGGTGTGGGCGAACGAACCGCACCGTCGTCCGTAAGCGTGTAAGCGTAGCCGTACGCGTCCACCGGATGTCCATGTTCTCTCGACAAGTTTTCAGTATCCCGAGTTCGCTGAACAGACCGTTGCCCCGGCGCACTTCAGATTTTCCGTGTATGCTTGGACTCGGCCGCCACCATGCAGGTGGTGTCCGTGTCTGCTTCAACCGCAGCGGGTTTCCCAGCACCGTGCCGCAGCACATATTCGCGTGGTTGGTCGGTTGCGTTTTCCAGTTGTGCGACAGCACCGCCAGCCGGATCACATTCCACCGAAAACCGGTGCATTATCCGGGGTCCCTCGCGCAGCGCGAGTTCCGCCCGGCCATCTTTGCCGGGATAATAGACCAACCGCAAACGGGACGGCACCTCATCGGTCAGATACGGCGCCGGGTCCTGCAAGGGCAATATGGCACCGGCTCTGACCAGAAGCGGCAAGCCAGCCAGCTCATCAATCGGGCAAGGCCGCTCCACTTCCCGTCCGCCCTCAACCTGTTCGCCAGTCCAGTAATCATACCAAGTCCCGACCGGCAGATAAAATCGCCGCGTTGTGGCACCGGGCTCGAACACCGGCGCAGCGAGCAGACTATCACCGATCATGAGCACATCGCTGATGTCGTGCGTAGCAGGGTCGTCCTGGAAATGGTAGAAGAGCGGTCGCACGATAGGCGCGCCGGTGGTCGCCGCTTCCAATCCCAGCGAATAGAAGTACGCCACAAGTTTGTACCGTTCGTTCAGGAATGCCCGATAGAGATCCTGACTTTCCTCGGGGCAGTTCCAGGGCAAACGCGGCACCCCGCTGAAGTTGTTGTGGATGCGCGGGGCCGGCACAACCATGAGGCTTTGAAATAGACGGCGGTGCAGGTTCTCCTTGCCGAAGACGGAATCGTAGCCTTCCTCCTCGCTCATTTCATTGCGCGGTATTGTGAAACCGCCCATATCCACACTCGTGACCGGGAACCCGGCCAACCCGGCCGTCAAACAGAACCAGACATCCTCCGCAAAGCGGTCTATGCCGGTAGCGGTGTCGCCGGGCCACGGCAAGGCGTAACGTTGACTGCCAATACCACCGCCGCGCGAGAGGCTGAGCCGCTCCTCCAGCCCCGCCGCCGCCATGGCCCGCGCCAGCAGGCGGTTCCAAAGCGGGCCAAACAGGTTACGCGAAGGCACGCCCGGCTTGATCTCGCCACTTACCCGGTCCGTATGATCGGTCCACCATAAATCCGTGCCCTCGTCAATGCGAGGTTGCAGGTGGTCGCGGAAGAATTGTTCACCAGCTGCATCCTCCAACTTGACCACGACCTCCTCCTCATGACGGCGCAGCAATCCCTTGGCCAGGGCGGCTTCGGCCGTTTCCTTGAGAAAGGTACGGGAGTTGAGGTGCAGAGCCACCTTGAACCCGTCCTTATGCAGGGTTTGCAGCATGGCAGCCCCGTCCCCGAAGTCGGGATGCCAGTTGAGGTCGTTGTTCATGTATTCCTGGAACTTCTTATAGTTGGGAATGAATTCGGGACCTCCGCGCCATGGCCCGTCCAA